>DAICYU010000089.1 GCA_027311485.1 Acetobacteraceae bacterium | reverse complement strand
CCACGTCAGGTTGTCGGGCCTGATCAGGCCACTCGACGCGTGCCAAGTCCTCGGCTATGCATCGTGCCATACAAGAATAGACATGCAGGGAGGACACAAAATATGAACCAGCCGTCACCTTTGCGGCTCGGCCGCCGTACACTTATCACGACGTCCCTGGTGCTTGCCGCACCGCCCATCATCCGCGCCCGCGGCGAGACGCCCGTGCGCATCGGCATGGTCGATCCGCTGACCGGCATCCTGTCCGCACTTGCCGCGTCCGAGGTGGAAGGCGCCAAATACGCGGTCGCAGAAGTCAATAAAAAGAACGGTATCCTTGGGCGCCAAGTGGAATTGCTGGTCGAGGACTCCGCCAACGACGTCGGCACCGGCGTGCAAAAGACCCGCAAGCTGATCGAGCGTGACAAGGTCGATGTGATCTTCGGCGACGTCAATTCCGGCATCGCCTACGCCATGTCGCAGGTAACGTCTGAGTTAAAGGTCTTTCACATTGTTCCGGGCGGCCATACCGACCCGATCACCGGGACCGATTGTAAGTGGAATGTTTTTCGTATCTGTAACACCACATCGATGGATGCCGCCGCCGTCACTGCGGACCTGGTGAAGCGCTTCGGCAAGAAATTCTTCTTCATTACGCCCGACTATGCATACGGCCATACGTTGCAGGACAGCTTCATCAGGAATCTCAAGGCGCTGGGCGGCACCTACCAGGCCGAACTGTTGCCGATCAACACATCGGATTTCTCCGCGACCCTGATCAAGGCCAAGGCCTATCGCCCCAACGTCCTGCTGAACAACATGGGCGGCCTGGCGCAGGTCAATTGCATGAAGCAGTTTACCCAGTTCGGTATGCAGAAGGAAATGGCCCTCGGCGGCGCCTTGTTCGAACTGGAAACGATCAAGGCCGTGCCGAAGGACGCCCAGACCGGCACATGGACGATGGAATGGTGGTGGAACCAGCCCAATGTCCCCGAGGTCGTGTCGTTCGTTGCAAACTTCCGCAAGGCCACCGGCAAGACCCCCAGCGCACGCCATTGGTTCGGCTACGTCGCCGTCCACTCCGTCCGCCTCGGCGCTGAGAAAGCCAAGTCGCTGGAAGGTCCGAAGCTGGCCATGGCGATGGAAGGCCTGGAACTTCCGCCCGACGTCGCGTTGCAGCCGGGCAAGGTGTTCTATCGGGCCGGTGACCATGAACTGATGCCGAACATCTTCGTCGGCGATGTTCACCCGCCCAAGGACAACCCGGACAACGTGTTCACCGTCACAGCGCTCGTTCCCGGCGAGAAAGCCGCGGGCCCGGTATCCGACACCGGCTGCAAGATGGTTCATCCCGCCTGACGCCTGAGAGCTGAACCCCGAGATACGAAGGGCGGCCGATGCTGCAACTCGTCTTGTTCAATGTGACGAACGGGCTGATCATCGGCGCGTTCTACGTGCTGATGGCCCTGGGCCTGTCACTGATCCTGAACCTCTCCAGCGTGATCAACTTCGCGCATGGCAACTTCCTCGCCCTGGGCGGCTACATCGCCTATGTGTTGACGCCGCATATCGGCTTCTGGGGGGCACTGCTGGTCTCCCCGTTGCTGACCGCGCTCTTCGGCTTCATCATAGAGAGGTTAATGATCCGCCGCGTCTATCCGCGCGACAATGTCTATAGCCTGCTGCTGACGTTCGGCCTGGCCTTCATCATGCAGGATGCCTGCCGCTACATCTGGGGGCCGAACGGTCTGCCGATGACGGTGCCGGAAAGCCTGTCCACGCCGCTGTCGCCGGACCTGTTCTTCATCACCTGGTACCGCATCTTCATGGTGGCGATCGTCATCATCGCCGTGGTCGGCCTGTTTGCCTTCCTGCGCTACAGCCGTGTCGGCATCCGCATCCGCGCCGGCACGCTGGATCTGGACACGGTCGCGGCGCTGGGCGTGAACGTGGGCATGCTGCGATCCTTCAACTTCGCCCTCGGCTCACTGCTGGCGGGGCTGGCCGGGGTTCTCGCGGCTGGCCAGATCGGCCTGAACCCGAACATGGGTGACGACCTGCTGATGCCCAGCTTCATCGCCATCATCGTCGGCGGTGTCGGCAGCCTGACCGGCACACTCCTCGGCGGTCTGCTGATCGGCGTCGCCGGCGCACTGACCACCGTCTTCTGGCCCGCTGCCAGTGAGGCGGTGATCTACGTCATCATGGCGGTCGTGCTGGTGCTGCGACCGCGCGGTCTGATGGGTGAGGAAGGGATGCTGACATGAGCGCCAGCACACTCGTCACCGCCACGGCGGTGACACCCCGTCCGGCCCGCCCCTGGCTGACAACGGCCATCGTCTGGCTGGTTCTGCTGACCGTGCCGTTCTGGCTGCCCATGCTCGGCGGCTACACCGCCCTGGCTGGCCGCGTGCTGGTCCTGGGCCTCGCCGCCATGTCCTTCAACCTGCTTCTGGGCTTCACCGGAGTCATGAGCTTCGGTCACGCCGCCTATTTCGGGCTGGGCGCCTACGGGGCCGGGCTGACGTTGAAATACCTGACCGCGAGCACCCCGCTGGCGATGCTGGCCGGGGTGCTGCTGGGCGGCCTGGCCGGCACTCTCTTCGGCCTGCTGATCGTGCGGCGCCGGGGCGTCTATTTCGCCATGGTCACCGTCGCCTTCGGTCAGATCGCCTTCTACATCGCCTACAGCTGGGACAGCCTGACCGGCGGCTACGACGGCCTGCGCGGCTTCACCCGTGCCCCGATCAACCTCGGCTTCACCACCATTGACATCGTCAACAACGACAAGGCCTTCTACTACTTCCTGCTGGTCATCTTCGCCATCGCCACCAGCCTGCTTGGCCTGTTGCTGGCGTCCCCGTTCGGCCGCACCCTGCTGGCCATCCGGGAAAACGAACGCCGAGCGCGGTTTCTGGGCATACCGATCGAGCGGCATATCTGGCTGTCGTTCTCGATTTCATGCGCCTTCACCGCGCTTGCCGGTTCTCTGTACGCGTTGCTCAACAACTTCGCCGATCCGATGGGTCTGCATTATTCCCTGTCCGGCGAAATCGTCATCATGGCGGTGATGGGCGGCATGCGCGCCTTCTGGGGGCCGTTGGTCGGCGCGGCTTTGTTCGTGGTTCTGCAGGACTACATCTCCTCCGAGACCGTGAACTGGATGTCGTTCGTCGGGCTGATCTTCGTGCTGGTGGTGCTGTTCTTCCCACGCGGGCTGCTGGGCATGCTGCAGAACAGGGGAGGCGGGCGATGACCATGCTGGACGTTCGTAACGTCACCAAGCAGTTCGGCAGCCTGACGGCTGTCAGTGAGGTGTCGATGCAGGTGGCGCCGGGCGAGCTGCGCGCCATCATCGGCCCGAACGGGGCTGGCAAGACGACGTTCTTCAACATGATCTCGGGCTTCTTCGCCCCAACCCGCGGCGACATCGTGTTCGACGGGCAGGTGGTGACCAAGCTTCCCGTCACCCAGCGTGTCACCATGGGCATGGCGCGGACCTTTCAGATCACCGAGATCTTCCCCGAGCTGTCGGTGCGGGAGAATATCCGCATTGGCGTGGAGAGCGCCCAGGGACTCCGCCTGCAGTTCTGGCCCGGCGGTCGCCACGCCGCCGCCGTCAACCGCGCCATCGACGAAGCCCTGACCATGAGCGGCCTGACCCCGCAGGCCGACCGGCTGGTGGGTGAACTGTCGCACGGCGATCAGCGCGCCGCCGAAATCGCCATGGCGCTGACGCTGAAGCCTCGCCTGCTGCTGCTGGACGAACCGACGGCCGGCATGGGGGAGCATGAAACCTACGCCGTCGCCAACCTGATCCGCCGGCTGCACAAGAACAGTGCCTATACAATCGTGTTGATCGAGCATGACATGCGCGTCGTGTTCAACCTGGCCGACAAGATCACCGTGCTGGCCGAGGGCAAGCTGCTGGCGGAAGGCACGCCCGCCGAAATCGCCGACAACCCGGTGGTGCAAGCCGCCTATCTGGGGAAAGCCGAATGACCGCGCTGACCGCTGAAGGCCTGAACACCTATTACGGCAAAAGCCACATCCTGCACGATGTCGGCCTGACCGTCGCCGAGGGCCGCATCACCACCCTGCTGGGCCGCAACGGCGCCGGCAAGACCACCACCCTGCGCAGCCTGGTCGGGCTGACGCCGCCGCGCACCGGCCGCGTGTCGCTGTTCGGGAAGGACATCACCGGCTGGCCACCCTACCGCATCGCCGCCTCCGGCGTCGGCTATGTGCCCGAAGGCCGCCGCGTCTTCGCCAACCTGACGGTGGACGAAAACCTGCGCGTGCCGATCGAGCGCCCCGGCCCGTTCACCCTGGACCGCGTCTATAAACTGTTCCCCCGCCTGGGCGAGCGAAAGACCAACCTGGGCCGGCAGTTATCAGGCGGTGAGCAGGAAATGCTGTCGATCGCCCGTGCCCTGCTGCTCAATCCGCGGCTGCTGATCCTGGACGAACCGTCGCAGGGGCTGGCGCCGTTGATCGTGAAGGAAGTGTTCCGTATCGTTGCGCAGATGCGGGCCGAGGGTATCTCGGTCCTGCTGGTGGAGCAGAACGTGCGCATGAGCCTGGACATCACCGACGACGCCTACGTGCTGGAAAACGGCCAGATGGTCTATTCCGGCCCCGCCGCCGAACTGAAGGCGGATGAGGCGCGCATCCAGGCGCTGGCCGGCGCGTCGGCCGAGGAATGGAAACTGGAGGATCTGTTGCCCGCATGAGCCTGCCGCGCACCCCCAGCATGCGCCTGGACGGGCGGCGCGCTTTGGTCACCGGCGCCGGCCGCGGCATTGGCCTTGCCGCCGCCGCAGCCCTGGCCGAAGCCGGCGCACACGTTACGTTGGTCGCACGGACGGGCGAAGAAATCACCCGGGCCGCCGAGGACATCCGCACCGCCGGCGGCCGCGCCGACCCGCTGCTGCTGGACGTGACCGACCTGCCCGCCGTGCGCGCCGCCATCGACGCCGCCGATCCGTTCGACATCCTGGTCAACAACGCCGGCACCAATCGCCCCCGCACGTTCCTGGACGTCACCGAGGACGATTACGACGCGATTACCAGCCTCAATCTCCGCTCCGCCTACTTCGTCGCCCAGGCTGTCGCTCGGCGGATGGCCGCATCCCGCACGCGCGGGTCGATCATCCATATCAGCTCCCAGATGGGGCATGTTGGCGGGCAGAACCGCACCGTCTATTGCATGACCAAGCACGGGATCGAGGGGCTGACCAAGGCGATGGCCATCGACCTTGCGCCGCTGGGGATCCGCGTGAACTCCATCGGTCCCACCTTCATCGACACGCCGCTGACCAAGCCGTTCTTTGAGAACACCGCCTTCCGCGATGACGTGCTGCGCCGGATCAAGCTGGGCCGCCTGGGCACGGTCGAGGATCTGATGGGCGCCGTGGTGTTCCTGGCCGGCGATGCGGCGGCGCTGATCACCGGGACGGCGCTGGTCGTCGATGGGGGCTGGACGGCGGAGTAGCCGCGCCCCGCGCCGGGCCGTGGCTATGGGCAACCGGCGCCGCCATGCTTACGATCCGGGAGAACCGGCAATCGCAAGCAAGGAAGGAAACGCCCATGCCCCGCCTGCAAGGCAAGATTATCCTGATCACCGGCGCCGCCCGCGGTCAGGGTGCCGCCGAGGCCCGCCTGTTCGTCCGCGAAGGCGCGAAGGTCGTCATGACCGACATCCTGGAGGCCGAGGGGCAGGCACTCGCGCAGGAACTCGCACCCAACGCCGTGTTCCTTCGCCATGACGTCACCAGCGAGGCCGAATGGCAGAAGGCGATCGACGCCGCCGCTGGCCTGGGCGGGTTGCACGGCCTGATCAACAATGCCGGGATCTACCAGCCGCGCACGCTGCTGGAGACCGACACCGCCCTGTTCGAACAGCACATGCGCATCAACCAGCTCGGCCCGTTCCTGGGCATGAAGCTGGTGGTGCCGCTGATGGAGCGCTCGGGCGGCGGCGCCATCGTCAATATTTCCTCGGTCGCCGGGCTGCGCGGATCGCCCGCCGCGATCGCCTACAGCGCGACGAAATGGGCGCTGCGCGGCATGACCAAGGCCGCGGCAGCGGATCTTGCATCGCGCAACATCCGGGTGAACTCCATCCATCCGGGGCCGATCGACACGCCGATGCTGAATGTCCGCACACCCGAGCAGAATCAGCGGCGGCTGCAATCCGTGCCGATGAAGCGCATGGGCACGGCCGAGGAAGTGGCCGATCTGGTGCTGTTCCTGGTATCGGACGAAAGCCGCTATATCACCGGCGCCGAGGTCGCCATCGACGGCGGCGCGACGATCTGATCAGCCGCAAGGCCACCCCGCCACCGCGGGGTGGTTACCGGCACAAACCGTCGCACCGATCGCCCAACGGACGCGGCCGGAGCCGCCTTCCCTTGGCCACACCACCTGATTTGGGCGCTACACAACCAAATTCTTCGGCACGTCGCGGAACGGCCGATCGTTGTCCGTCCGCGGCTCCTTCGGCATACCCAGCACCCGCTCGCTGATGATGTTCCGCTGGATCTCATCGGTTCCGCCGGCGATCGAACCGGCGGGCACGGAAATCAGGATCTCGGCGATCACACCCTCCATCGGCGCGTCGGCCCCTGACAGCATCGCATCCGCCCCGGTGATCATCGTATGTACATGCGCGGCCAGCCGAGCGACATGGCTGGAGGCGAGCTTGCCCAGGGAGCCCTCGGGTCCTTGCGGCTTGCCTTGCAACTGCGCCGCCCGCGCCCGCCGGGCGGTCCATTCCGCCGACTTCGACAGCGCCAGCAGTTTGGCGATCTCCTGCCGCACCACGGGGTCATTGATCGTGCCGGTCGCCTTGGCCCGCTCGATCACCAGATCGACGCGGCCGGCGCGCTGCGGATACCATTTGTACGGCTCCATGACGGTGGCCGTTTCCGCCCGTTCCTCGTCATAAATCCGGCCAACCCGGTCGGAGCCCTGCCCCCAGGTGCGAATGCCATCCGCCTCCCGCCGCTCATGCATCAGCGTCGTTGTTGCCACCGCCCAGCCACGGCCGACATCCAGCACCAGATTCTCCGGCGGCACCTCGGCGTCGGTGAAGAACACCTGGTTGAACGACGCATGCCCGTTCATCTGTCGCAGCGGATGCACCTGCACGCCCGGCTGGTGCATGTCGATGACGAAATAGGTCAAGCCCTGGTGCTTTGGCGCATCCCAGTCCGTCCGTGCCAGCAACAGCCCCCAATCGGCGTGATGCGCGCTGGTCGTCCACACCTTCTGCCCGTTGATCACCCAGCGGTTGCCCTTCAGTTCCGCCCGGGTCATCGCGCCGGCCAGATCGGATCCGCTGCCCGGCTCACTGAACAACTGGCACCACGTGTCCTCGCCCGACAGGCTGCGCTTGAGGAAACGCCGCTTCTGCTCATCCGTGCCGTGCGTCAGCAGCGTTGCCGCCGCCAGCCGGCGGATGCCGGTCTTGGCCACACCGATCGCACCGATCCGCTGGAACTCCTCTTCAACTATCGGTGCCAGGGCGGCCGGCAGATCGCGGCCGTACCAGGCCGCCGGCCAGGTCGGCACGCCCCAGCCGGAGTCGATCAGCTTGTGCCGCCATGCCACCAGGCCCTGATCGGTGTTCCAGTTTGCTTCCAGCCAGGCGCGCACTTCGGCGCGGACGGATGCTTCGGTCATCTCGCTCATTCTCAGGCCCCCCACACCCGCATCATCCGTTCCCGGTGATACGCCGGGTCGCCCAGGAACACTTCCGACGCTTTTGCCCGCTTGAACCAGAGATGCGTGTCATTGTCCCAGGTGAAGCCGATCCCGCCATGGATCTGGATCGTGTGTATTGCCGTCTGCATATACGCTTCAGACGCCGCCGCCTTCGCCATCGACGCCACGGCAGGCAGGTCGGGATCATCATCGGCGGCGGCCGCGGCGGCATAGTAGGCGGCCGACTTCGCCAGTTCGACCTCCAGCAGCATGTCCGCCTGCTTGTGCTTCATCGACTGGAAGGATGCGATCGCCCGGCCGAACTGCACCCGCAAATTCGCATAATCCAGCGCCGAGACCCGGAGCCGCTCGGCGCCGCCCACCATTTCGTTCGCCAGGCACACGGCCGCCTGCGTCATCGTCCGGGCGAACGGCGCGGCGGCGGCGCCTTCCTCCCCCAGCAACGCGGCTTCAACCGAGTCGAATGTCAGCATGGCCAGCTTGCGGGTGGGATCGAGCACTTTCAGCGCGCGCCGCGTCAGCCCGCGCGCATCACCAGCTACGGTGAAGAACGACAGGCCGTCGGTGCCGGTCGAGCCAGGGCGCCGAGCCAGCACGATGATCTGGTCTGCGGTATGGCCGTCCACCACGAAGCTTTTCACGCCTTCGAGGCGGAAACGGCCGTTCACCGGCGTTGCCGTGGCGGCAACGCCGCCAGCGTCCCATTGTCCGTTCGGTTCCGTGCAGGCCAGCGCCGCAATAGTGTCGCCAGCAGCAATCGGCGGCAGCAGGTCACGCTTCTGCGCCTCGGTCCCCGCGTTCATGATCGCCGTCGCGGCCAGCACGGTTGAGGAAAAATACGGTGCGCACAGCAAGGCGCGTCCCATTTCCTCCAGCACGATGCCAAGCTCGATGAAGCTGAAGCCCTGGCCGCCGTAGGCCTCGGGGATATGGATGGCGGCGAGTCCGAGTTGCTGATTCAGGTCGCGCCAGGCGGCGCGGTCCCAACCGGCATCGGTTTCCATCAGCCGCCGCACCAGGGTCGGCGGCGACTTTTCCTCAAGGAACCGGCGGAGAACCGAGCGGAACTCCTCCTGCTCGCTGGTGAAGCTGAACTGCATGCGGTCCCCTCCCGGTGCGGCTTGCGCCTTGTGCGGCTATCGAGGGTGCATGGTGCGGAGAATGCGGCGGGTCCGCAAGAAGCGGGCTGGTATGAGAAAGCTGCATCGCTCCGCCCGGGCACGGCGGTGAAGCGACCATTGGATCAGGCTGCCATACCAACCATACCGGTCCCGGCTGCTTGAGAAGCACGCGATCGCGTCAGGCGACCTTGTCTGCCAGTTCTATCCCGACGCGGTTCGCGGCACGGAGGATATGCACGTGCATGAAATAGACCGCTCCGTCCGGGTCCTGCTTCTCGATCGCCTGCAGGATGTTCTCGTGCTCCGTCACCGGCTCCCACAGCCGCTCCCGCCGGTTCAGCGGAAGCTTCTGACTTTCCAGCATCACGGCGCCATAGCTGGCATGGACCGCTGCAAACATGCGGTTTCCCGAGACGCGCATGATCCGGCTGTGGAACTCGAAATCCAGTCGCGAGCTCACCACCAGATCCTCTTTGCGAACCGCTTCCTTGAACTTTTCAAGGTTGCGGTTCAGCGCGGTCAGGTCGCGTGGTGAAGCACGCAGTGCCGTCAGCCGCGCCGCATAGCCCTCCACCACGAACCGGAACTGATAGACTTCGGGCGGGGAATAACGCTGCCCGAAGCGCCAGGCCTGGACATCGGTGTTCCCGTCGCTTCCATTCGCCACAAACGTCCCGCGGCGCGGCTCCGTGCGGAGCACCCCGATCGTCTCAAGCACCGACAGTGCCTCGCGCAGCGAGCTCCGGCTCACGTTCAGGCGTTCGGACAGTTCGCGCTGGGGCGGCAGCACCTCCCCGGGGCACAATTCCCCTTTCCGGATCATGTCCTGGATACGGGTGACGGTCGTCTGAGAGACGGCGGGCGTGGGTCGGTCCATCAGGCGCACAATGCCTGTGCAGCGTCAGACGGTGTAGCGCCGAAATCGCAGGCAAGCAGCCGCCGGCCTTGTGGGCGCATCGCCCAAGGCCGACGGATCCTCTGCCCGGTGACCGCAGCCACCGGGCCGTCACGAAAAACGCAGTTACTTCGGAACCGGGATCGGCTTGACAAGATCCGGCTCCATCGCATCAGGCGAGGCCTTGCAGTCGCTGCAATTGATGCCCGGCAGGTTCTCGGCATACTTCACCGGCGGCAGCGCCTGCATACGCGCACCCGACGTCGCCTTGCCTTCCTGGATCGACTGCAGGCTGAGTTCCGGCAGCAGCGTTCCATCCAGCGAGGTGTCGATGAACAGCGGCGGCACCTTGCCCTCGGGGAAGGCGTTGCAACCGTTCACGAAGCTATCCCCGGAGCACAGCTTGACGTCCTGATAGGGAACCCAGGGCAGCGGATACTGGACATTGTGGTGCGCCAGCTTCAACTCGCCCGTCAGCACCTCCATCATCACCTTGAACGCATACGGGCCGACGGCCGGGCCGGAGCTGGAGGAAAGCCCTTTCAAGCCCTTGTCCTGCATCGCTTTGTCAGAGATCAGCAGCCGATATCCGTTGTTGGACTGACCCGCAATGGTGACCAACTGGTTCGGCCGGTTCTTCATCACCGCCTCCAGCGAGCCGTAGGTCCCGTCCACAGTCCAGATTGCACTGAGATTCGGGTGCGCGGCGAGAATGCGGGAGACGCCTTCCT
>DAICYU010000088.1 GCA_027311485.1 Acetobacteraceae bacterium | reverse complement strand
CCGCATCTTCCCGATCGGCAAGGCAATGAACAAGAACCTGACGATTAAAATGGGCAACTGCAACCACCGTCGTTACTATGCCACATTAATCAGCCTGGTGCAGTCCGGCACCGTCGATCCGGTGAAGATCCTGACGCATGTGGAACCCATGCAGAGCGCTATCGACGCCTACAAGGCGTTCGACCGTCGCGAACCCGGCTGGATCAAGGTGGAGCTGAAACCGCAATCAAAAGCCGCCTGACGTTCCGCCTGCCCCGCGCGCCCGTTCATCAGGGCGCGCGGGATTCTGCCGATACGTATCCCCGGCGGCCGTCCTGATGGCGTGCCGCCAATCCGGCGCTCGCCACAACCCGGCCTTGGTTCTACGATCACGCAAATGCGTGGCCGTGTGCGCCCCGGCAGCGGTCGCGTTCACAGGCGCATGAGCGTGGAGGAACCCCGTGTCCATCATATCCCGCCGCATCGGCCGAACCGCGTTCCTGCCCATCGCGCTGCGCGTCACCGTGTCGCTCGCCACCGTGGCGCTGATCCGGATCGGGCCGGCTTCCGCCGCCGATCACCTCACCGCCGCACAAGTCCGCTCGGCTGTCGCCGCCGCGCCAGCCGGCAAACCGGACCTGTCCGGCCGGGACATGAGCGGGGATGATCTCAACGGCCTCGACCTGAGCGGCGCCAATCTGACCGGCGCGGACCTGAGCAAGGCCAATCTGCATGGCGTGAAACTGGTTGGCGCCAATCTGACCAACGCTGATCTTACCCAGGCGGACCTGACATTTACCTGGATCATGCGGGCCGATTTCAGCCACGCCCGGCTGCACGGCGCCATGATGCAGTCCGTCGTCACCTCCACCGGCATGGACAACACGGCCGATCAGGCCGCGCGCTTCGTCGGCGCCGACCTGTCGGACGCGTCCCTGACGGTTCATTTCAGTTACGACGACATGCGCGGTGCGAACTTCGCGGGTGCGCACATGACGGTGAACATGGCGAACCAGTCCATGGGCCTGCTGCGCACCGAGTTCGTCGCCGCCAAGCTGGACGATGCTGATTTCACCAATGCCGGGCTTGGGCATGTGACTTTTCGCTTCGCGAAGCTCCGAGGCGCGCGCTTCAACAATGCCGATCTGCGTGACGCTGACTTTGCCGGCGCCGACCTGAGTGGCGCGGATTTCACCGGCGCGAACGTTTCTGGGGCAGTTTTTGAATCGGCGACGTTAACGGGGGTCAAGGGGCTGGGAGCGGTTGCTGGAAGTGGGAGGTAGGGTCGGGTTTGTTGGTACCGGCGTGGCCCGTTTCAGCGTTGGCCGCGTGCTGCGCGAGCCTGTGTTGCAGCGTGGCTTATTTCTTAATCGAGGAAAAGCAGCACTTACTAATCCCGTGCCCATGCAAAATATGGACAATGAGACCTCGATTGTCTTCGACGCGGTAGAAGGTAAGATCGTTGCGGTGAGGACCGCGCCGGATGCCATGATGCTCGCAGCGCCATAAGGCGAAAGGCCTGGGGAATGTCGGCAGGCCGCAGCGCTGTATAGCTGGTTGGCATGAGCGATCCGCCGCAATGCTATTACTGAATGATAGTGCACGGACGAATCCGGGGTAACCGAGCGGGCGCCGGTCGGACGACGCAGCAGACGGCTGAGGTTCCCAATGAGCGAGGCTTTAGCAGCCTCAGAAGCCGACCTTCCGCGCCATATCTTCCCCGTCTTCGGCGCTTGCCGCCGGCGCATAGGGCCTGCCAGTGTTCAGGTCGAAGATTTCCACCCTTGTATCGGCATCCTGCCGCAACAAATCCCGCGCCCGTGCTTGGGCATCTTCCGCTCGATCAAAGCATTCGGATGCCTGTCCGGCAATGCGCAGTTCGTAGGCCATATCGTGGCAACGCCGGTCGGCCGTGTCGGTTGCCTGATGCTCAACCGCGGATGCATGACCTGCCATGTATTGGCGCTGAGAGAGGTCGCGTGACTGATTGCAAATGCGCATAGAATACTGAATACAAGTGGCAACGACTCTCCCGCCTGGAGATGCCAAACTGGGATAGGTGGCCTGATGCGACGTTTTCTCCGAACGATTGCCAATGGATCGCTTGCGTTCGGTCTGCTGTTCCACACAGGTCTGTCCGCCGTGGCGGGCACGCCCACCGCGGAATATCTGGCTGCCCGGGACCGCGCGATTGCGGCGCTGGCTGACAACAGCGACGACGTCCGAGAGCAGGCCGCCGTTGATGACTTGCAACGTCGCGTGTGCATGATCGTCGGGCCGATTGGCATTCCAGGCTTTCCGGAGCCGGGCGACAGCAACGTGAAAACGCTGTCCCCCGGTGTCGATCTTGGCCGGCTGGATGGCGTCACGGCACGCGATGCGGCTGGAACGACGGTCTATGTAACCACCCTGCCGCTTCTCCGCGCATGGCTGAAAGGCGATGCGAGGAGGGACGGCTCATTGCCGAAGGATGCCGCCGCGGCATTCAGAACGGATGATTTCTATACGCAGGCAATTAGCCCCGACGCCCATGCCACCATCTTCGGCGCGTTGCCGCTTGCCGCCGAGCCGACGGTTCACGGGGCAGCCGCCCTGCTGCTGGAATTTGCCCAGGACGGGCCAGCCCCCAATCCCCCTGATCGGCTTGTGGTCTCCTTCGTTCTGGATGGCCGGGCGATCCTGCTCGTCCGGAATATCAGGCTCGCGCAGATCCCGGCGTGCAGGACGGCATGGGACCAGGAGAACAAGGCGGCCCAGGATGTCCTGGATTCCTATACGAAGACGGGCGCCCGGGATCGCGCCATGTTCGGCCGTTATCTGAGGCTTGATGACGCCGCGAACGACCATTTCATCCGCTGCTTCGGGGCCCGGTTTCGAACGTCTGGCGATTACGCCGCAACCGTGCAGCGGGCGCAGGCGCTGTTTGACCGCGCGTCTCGGCGGTGACACTGCGTCCACGGCGCTGCATGCGCCCCCGGTGTGCCGTCTACGCGCAGGCGCGAGCGGTATTGGCGGGGCCTGCTGCGCAGCGGTCAGCGACCGGGGACTGCTGGCCGCTGACGGGCCCGTGCCGAGGGCACTGCGAGCACTGACTCCGTCAAATATAGGAAAAAATACTTGACTTTTTCTTACAACCTACGCTAGATTCCACAACACTAACCCCCAAGGCCAGCCGGCATGTCTGCCTCGACGCCACCCATCCCCGAAGCGCCCCCTGCCCCCGTCTCACCGCTTCTGGACCTGACCGTGGCGCTGCTCACCCCGCATTTCCTGCCCGCCACCGGCAACGATCCGTCCCGTGCCCGCGCCGTCGCGATGGAAAGCCTCGCGCCCTACCACGGCCGACCCGCCGCGGACCTTTTGCTCGCCGCCCAGGCCATCGCCTTCGGTGTCGCCGCCCTGTCCGCCCTTGGGGAGGCAACGGCGCCAGACATGGCGCCAACCACCGCCCTGCGCCTTCGCGCCAATGCCAACGCTCTGTCCCGCAGCGCCCAGCGCGCGCACCGGGCGCTGGCACAGCTTCAGCGCAAAGCCCAGCCACCAAAACCCCGCGCCGAACCCCGGCTGCAACCCGCAACCCCGCCGCGGAACCCGCAAATCCCGGCCGCGTGGGCCAACGCCTTCGCCGATCTCGCCGACCAAACGGGAACCGAGCTGCCGAACCTCCCGCCGGCCGATCGTCACGCCGCGTCCATCCGCGCCGCCGCGTTGCAATCCGCCGCCCGCGCCCTGCTGTTCCAGCCCGCTAACCAGGCTTTGTAGAAGCCGGCGCAACCGCCGACCGCGCTGCGTGTTTGTTCCTGGGGAACATTCACTCAGACGGAAGGAGCCGGGCGTTTGGCAAAAATCCGGATTGCGATCACCGGCGTCGGCAACTGCGCGTCCTCGCTGGTGCAGGGCATCGAATTCTATCGCGACACGCCGGCGGACACGGCCGCGGCCGATGCGCCCATCCCGGGCCTGATGCACCCCATCCTGGCCGGCTACGGCCCGGGCGACATCGAAATCGTCGCTGCCTTCGACATCTCCCACGAAAAAGTCGGCCGCGACGTCGCCCAGGCCATCGTCGCGCCGCCCAACAACACGCACATCTTCGCCCAGGTCCCCCACACCGGCGTCATGGTGCAGCGCGGCCCCACCATGGACGGGCTGGGCAAATACCTGCGGCAGATGATCACCGAAAGCGACGCCCCGCCGGTCAACGTCGCCGAAACCCTCCGCCGAGCGGAAGCGCAGATCCTGGTGTCCTACCTGCCCGTCGGCTCGGAAAAGGCCACGCGATACTATGCGGAGCAGGCGTTGAAGGCCGGCTGTGCGTTCGTCAACTGCATTCCGGTGTTCATCGCGTCCGACCCCGCCTGGCGCACGCGGTTTGAGCAGAAGGGCCTGCCCCTCATCGGCGACGACATCAAGTCGCAGGTCGGCGCCACCATCCTGCACCGCATGCTGGTGAACCTGTTCAAGGAACGCGGCGTCCGCGTCGATCGCACCTATCAGCTCAATTTCGGCGGAAACACCGACTTCGCCAACATGCTGGAGCGTGAACGGCTGGAATCCA
The DNA here is from genome assembly GCA_027311485.1 of Acetobacteraceae bacterium. Taxonomy (GTDB): domain Bacteria; phylum Pseudomonadota; class Alphaproteobacteria; order Acetobacterales; family Acetobacteraceae; genus Rhodopila. The sequence continues at coordinate 6,025 of DAICYU010000088.1, read as the reverse complement.
AGAAGCTGTCCAAGACCCGCGCCGTCACCAGCCAGCTTGGCGTGCCGCTAGCGCCCGAGAACGTCCATGTCGGCCCCAGCGACCATGTGCCCTGGCTGACCGACCGCAAATGGGCGCATATCCGGGTGGAGGGCACGACCTTCGGCAACGTCCCCCTGTCCTGCGAGCTGAAGCTGGAGGTGTGGGACTCGCCCAACTCGGCCGTCGTCGTGATAGATGCCATCCGCTGCGCCCGCCTGGCGCTGGACCGTGGCATCGGCGGCGCGCTGACCGGGCCGAGCAGCTATTTTATGAAGAGCCCGCCGGAGCAGTTCACGGACCATGAGGCGCGTGAGCGGACCGAGGCGTTCATTCGCGGCTGACGCACCCCGATGCTGCTGCACTTGATCCGCCATGGCGCCTATGACTTGATTGGCCACACGCTGGGCGGGCGGGCGCCGCACCCGCTGTCTCCGGAAGGGCAGGCCCAGGCGGCGCGTGTGGCGGACGCGCTGCGGGATCGGCGGATTGCCGCCGTCGTCACCTCCCCGGTCCGGCGGGCGCGGGAAACCGCCGAACCGATCGCCACCCGGTTCGGCCTGCCACTGCAAACCGACCCGGCGTTCACCGAGATCGACTACGCCGGCTGGACAGGCCGGCGCTTCGCCGCGCTGGAGGACGACCCGGCATGGCGGGCATGGAACACGTTCCGCGGCACCGCCGGAGTGCCGGGCGGTGAGACCATGCTGCAGGTCCAGGCTCGGGCGGTTGCCGGCATGATGGCCCTGGCCGCCACCTTCCCGGGGCGGGAGGTCGTGGTGGTCAGCCACGCCGACGTCATCAAGGCAATCCTGGCCCACATGCTGGGCATGCCGCTGGATCTGATGCACCGGCTGGAAGTTGGGCCGGCCTGCATCAGCCAGATCCGGCTTTACCCCGCCGATGCGACGGTGCTGTGCATCAATCAAGCGCCCTGAGCACCGCGTCCGTCACCGCCTGCCAGTTGCACGGCTCGGGCTGCCGGAACAGCCGCATCGACGGATACCAGGGCGAGTCCGTCCGCCGCGCCATCCATCGCCAATCGGCGCCGTGCTGCAGTAGCAGGAACGTCGGCCGCCCCAGCGTGCCGGCCAGATGCGCCACCATCGTATCGACCGTGATCACCAGCCGCAGCCCGGCGATCAGCCGGGCGGTGTCGGACAGCACGGCAGGACATCCCGGAGGATTGAGCACCGGCACGTCGGTCGGTCCCGGCTGCAGGGTCACCGCGATCCGTCCGCGCACCAGCCGCGCCATCAAGGCGTCGGGAACGTCCCGCGCTGTGTCCCACCCGCCGGACCGCCAGCACAACCCGATCGTTTCGGGCGGCAGGGCGCCGGGGTTCATGTGCATGGACGCCGTGTCCCGGTTCCCGGCAAAGCCCAGGTCGAGCGGCCGCACAATGGCCGGCTCCAGCCGCAGCGCATGGGGCAGCTCCATGATTTCCATATCGCAGTCTGCCGGCGGCAACGGGCGATCGAGCACGAATGGCACCACCCGCACGGGCGCCACCGGGCCGACAGTGCGGCCCTCCGCTTCAAGGCTATCGTCCCCTTGCCGGCGGGACGACATCCCGGCGGCACCGCCCTCAAGCCCCAAGGCCCGGCGCAACAGCGGCACCAGCGGCGGCTGCGCCTCCACCGTCAGCGACCTCACCTGTCGGCGCAGCGTCGGCAGGTATCGGGCGAACTGCAGCGTGTCCCCCAGCCCGTGATAGCAGCGCACCAGCACGTCCCGTCCGTGGAACGGCCGCCCGTCCCACACCCAGCGCAGGTGATACGGCAGCCGGGGATCATCCCGTGTCGCCGGGTCACGCGCCGCCAGCACGGCATCATTCACCGCCCAGGCCGCATGCCAGTCGCCGGCACGCATAGCCGCCATCCACTCTGCCTGAAGGTCTCGCATCAGCTCCGGATCGGGGTAAATCGTCGGGGAAACGCAGCGACCCGCGCCGCGTTGCGACACAATACCCGAGGACATGATGCCCAACGACCGGATGCCCCCACCGTTGCCGGCCTCGCCGGGCCGCCGCTTCACCGCGCTGCTTGGGTTCCTGCACAGCGAGAGCGCGGCGGGGCTGGCGCTGATCATTGCCGCGGCGGCGGCCCTGGTCTGGTCCAACTCCCCCGCGTCCGGCTCCTATATGGCGCTTCTGAAGCTGCCGATTGCCCTTAGCGTCGGCCCGACGGCCTTGGCCTTGCCTCTGGAAGGCTGGGTGAACGACGGGCTGATGGCGCTGTTCTTCCTGACCGTCGGCCTGGAAATCCGCCGCGAGATCACCGAGGGACAGCTTGCGTCCTGGCCACGGATGGCCGCGCCGGGTCTTGCGGCGGTGGGCGGCATGGTCGCGCCGGCGTTGATCTTTGCCGCCTTCAACCGCCGCGATCCGCAGGCCCTGCATGGCTGGGCGGTGCCGGTGGCGACCGACATCGCGTTCGCCCTCGCCGCCCTGTCGGTGCTGGGCCGTCGCGTGCCGATGGGCCTGAAGGTGTTCCTGACCGCGCTCGCCATCATCGACGACCTGGGCGCCATCGTGGTGATCGCGGTGTTCTACACCCAGCAGCTGAATGTCCCGGCGCTGATTGCCGCCTGCGTGGTCTGGGGCGCTCTGTACGGGCTGAACCGGGCCGGGGTGCGTGCCCTCAGCCCCTATGTGCTGGGGGGCATTCTGCTGTGGGGCTTCGTGCTGCACTCCGGCATCCACCCCACGCTGGCTGGCGTCGCCCTGGCCTTCGCGGTGCCGATGGGCGGTGAGGCGGACTGCCCGGCGCATCGGCTGGAAACCGGTCTGGGCGGCTGGGTCACCTGGGGGGTGCTGCCGTTGTTTGGCCTTGCCAATGCCGGCCTGCGCTTCGGCGGCATCAGCGTCGCCGACCTGACCAGCCCGCTCGTCCTCGGGACCACCCTGGGCCTGTTGGTCGGCAAGCAGGTTGGGGTGTTCGGCGCCGTCTACGCTGCAATCCGGCTGCGCCTCGCCCACATCCCGGGCGGCGTCACGTTGCCGCAGCTATATGGCGGCGCCGTGCTGTGCGGCATCGGCTTCACCATGAGCCTGTTCATCGGCGACCTGAGCTTCCACGGCTCCCCGCTGCACGCCCAGGTCAAGCTGGCGGTGTTCGCCGGATCGCTGCTCTCGGCGGCCCTGGGGATTGTGGTACTGGCGATCGTCAGCCCCCGCCTGCGCATTTCGACGCCTGCACCGGCCGCCGCGCAGGACCTGGAACGGACCTGACAGCCCGCCAGCCGCGGCCGATCGGGCCACGACCCGCGACAGCGGCACCCACCTGTCCGCCCGGACGGAACCCGGCTGGCCTTCGTTCGTTCTCAGGCCGTGACCGAAGCGGAGGCATGCGGGTTTAGCGATGAAGATCGTCGTCTTCGGTTTGACCGTCAGCTCGTCCTGGGGAAACGGGCATGCGGCGCTGTGGCGCGGCCTGATCCGCGCCCTGCACGCGGACGGGCATCACGTGACGTTCTTTGAGCGTGACGTTCCCTACTATGCCGAACATCGTGACCTGATGGCCCTGCCTGGCGGCGGCAACCTTGTCCTGTATGCCGACTGGGACGACGTCCGCGCCAGGCAGGCCGCTGATGCCGCCGACGTGGCGATGGTTACGTCCTATTGCCCGGACGCCGAGCGAGCGAGTGCCGTGGTGCTGGAAAGCCGGTGCTGGCTAGGGTGTTTTTACGACCTCGACACGCCAGTGACCCTCGCCAACCTCGCGGCCGGCCGGCCGGTGCCCTATGTCGGCCCGGATGGCTTCAGCGGCTTCGACCTGGTGTTGAGCTATACCGGCGGCGAGGCTCTTACGCTCCTGCGTACCCGCCTGAAGGCCGCGCGGGTGGCGCCGCTGTATGGCTGGGTCGATCCGGCCCTGTATCATCCCGGCATTCCGGCATCGCATTATCATGCCGATCTATCCTACCTGGGAACCTATGCGGCCGACCGCCAGCCGGTGCTGGACCGGCTGTTCATCCAGCCTGCACTGCAAAGCCCGGACCATCGCTTTGTCCTGGGCGGCGCGATGTATCCCAAGGACTTCCCTTGGGCCGACAATATCTACTTCGTCCGCCACCTGCCGCCGGCAGAGCATCCGTCGTTCTATGCGTCCTCGCGGGTAACACTGAACGTCACCCGGGCGGCGATGGCTGCCATGGGCTGGTGCCCCTCCGGCCGGTTGTTTGAGGCCGCGGCCTGCGGCGTGCCGATCCTGAGCGACACCTGGGATGGGCTGGACGCGTTCTTCACCCCTGGACAGGAGATCATGCTGGCAACCACCACCGAGGACACGCTGGCCGCGCTGCGGCAGTCCGACGATACAATCCGGCGGATCGCACGCAGGGCCCGCGAACGCACCCTGGACGAACACACCGCCACGCAACGGGCACAGACCATGATCGCCGCCTTCGAAGCGGCAGCGCGGGAGACCGCCTGATGTGGGGCATCATCCCCGCCGCCGGCCATGGCATGCGCATCCAGCCCTTGGCGTTTTCCAAGGAGTTGCTGCCCGTCGGCAGCCGCATCGACCCGAACGGCACCGAACGACCGCGCGCCGTCAGCGAATACCTGGTGGAACGCCTGGTGCGTGCTGGGGCCGACAAGCTGTGCTTCGTCATCTCTCCCTGGAAGTCTGATATCATTCAATACTATGGCGGCCGCCTGGGTGCCCCTGGCAACGATGGCCAATCCGGCAGCGTCGACATCGCCTACGTCGTCCAGAACGAAGCCAACGGACTGTGCGACGCCATCTTCCGTGCCGTGCCCTTCATCCATCCCGACCAGCCGGTGCTGGTGGGCCTGCCCGATACGGTCTGGTTCCCGGAAGACGCGCTGTGCCAGCTGCCGGACCACACCCTGTCATTCCTGCTGTTCGAGGTTGACCGTCCGGATCTGTTCGACGCCGTGGTGATGGACGCGGCCGAACGCATTGAGGAAATCCAGGTCAAGTCGCCCGACGCACGCTCCCGCTGGGTATGGGGCGCGTTCAGGATGCCGGGCCAGGTGCTGCATGCGCTGCACGCACTCTGGCTGCGACGCAACCGTCAGGACGAGTATATTGGCACCCTGGTCAATGCCTGGATCGCCGCCGGCGGCGCGGCCTATGGCGTGCGCGCCGGCGCACAATACGTCGATGTCGGCACACTCGGCGGCTACCGCCAGGCCATCCACCTGCTGGAAAGCGGGTCGCCGCAGAGCCCATTCGACCTTCACCCAGCGCGGAGGGTCCGTCATGGATGAAACCATCCAATCCCGGATTCAGGCTCTCGGCCCCTGGTTTCACAACATGCAGCTTGGCGGTATCTGGACTGCGCCAGACCATTTCCTTGGCAACTATCCCGAGGTGAAATGGCGCCGTTACGCGGACGCCCTGCCGCAGGATCTACGCGGCAAAACCGTGCTGGATATCGGCTGCAACGCCGGCTTCTTCTCGATGCAAATGAAACGGCGTGGCGCCGATCGCGTGCTGGGCATCGATTTTGATAACGACTACCTGGCCCAGGCCCGCTTTGCCGCCAAAGTGGAAAACCTGGATATCGAATTTCGCCGCATGTCGGTATATGATGTCGCAACGCTAGGCGAACAGTTTGATGTCGTGATATTCATTGGCGTGCTCTATCACCTGCGGCATCCGCTGCTGGCGCTGGACCTGATCCATGAGCATGTCGCCCGCGACCTGCTGGTGTTCCAATCCCTGCAGCGCGGCAGCAACACCATCGCGCACGTCGCCCCTGACTACGATTTCTCGGAAACCGCGATATTCGATGATCCCGGCTACCCGAAGCTGCACTTCATCGAAAGAAGTTACTCAGCCGACCCGACCAACTGGTGGGCACCGAACCGGGCCTGCACCGAGGCCATGCTGCGCAGTGCCGGCTTTTTGATCCTCAGCCGGCCGGAGGAGGAGACATACCTTTGCCGCAAGGGACCGCGCCCGGACCCGGCATATGGACCCGTCTACCCGGCAAAAGGGACTGACAACGCATGATTGAAGCGGCGATGATCTGG
>DAICYU010000087.1 GCA_027311485.1 Acetobacteraceae bacterium | reverse complement strand
GCATCACGCTCGGGCGGAAAGGGTGAGACGCGACGGATCCGCATGTCGATATGCAGCGCCATCAGCTCCTGCACCGCCGACCGCTCCCCGCTTTCGACATGAAACATCTCATGGAAGTAGTGCAGGCGCTTCCGGTCGGCACCCAGCAGCCAGGACCGCACCATCACGCGGTCGCCCAGATGCACCTCCCGCTCATACAAGGTGTGGGTTTCCGCGGTGAAACAGGAGTTGCCCGACGCCTCCCGGTACGCGTCGCCGATCTCCAGCCACGTGTACAGCGCATCGGTGGCCAGGTCGAACACCACGACATAATAGGCCAGGTTCATGTGTCCGTTGGAATCGATCCACTCCGGCAGGACAACGGCTTCGGTTTCGATGACAGGTCTGCTCATAGCCGCGGAAGCTTGTTGATTCGGCAACGCCGGTCAAGTTTCGCCATGCGGGTGCCCGTCGGCATCGCCTGAATCGCTTTCGACTTCGCCAAGCGGTGATAGTCTGCGGCTGGTGAGCGATGCGATCCTCCTTCTGCTGAGCTTGCAGCCGGCTGGCCTGCTGCTGCTGGCCTTGTGCGCCGGATTCCTGCCGGCGGCGGGCGCTGGCCTTGCCATGGCGGGCCTGAACAGTGTCGGCGCGGCCCTCTGCGTGATCGCCCTGGCGCTGGGCGCGCCCGCTGCCGAGTTGCCCCTGCCCATCGGCCCGCCCGGGATGTCGATGCATATCGGGATCGACGCGCTTTCCATCTACGTGCTGTTGCTCGTGTTCACCGCCGGCTGCGCCATCGGGGCGTTCCAGGCCTATGCCGGCCTGCCGGTGACCCGGATGGCGATCTGTCGGGCCGCCATCTGTTCCGCCGGCGGCATGCTGGCATTACTGGCCGCTGACGGCATTCTGTTAACCATCGGCCTGACCCTCGCCGTCGGCGCGCTGTGGCTCGACACAAGGCGCCGGCATGCCACGGCGCTGCTGATCCCGCTGCTGCTGCTGGGCGCGGTCGCGCTGCTGACCCCACCCGGCTTCGCCCCGCGATTCGATGCCATCCGCACCGCGCCGCCAGGCCTGATGCACAGCAGCGCCGCCGTGTTGCTGACCATGGCCGCGGTGACCGGGCTGGCCAGCCTGAAGCCGGCCGAACGGTGCTGGCTGCGGCAGGCAGTGCTGGCCGGGCTGATGATGCCCCTGTCCGCCTACCTGCTGCTGCGGTTGACGGTGGAACTGCCGGGGGCCGGCGCGCATCCGGTGTGGGGCTTCCTGCTGATGCTGTGCGGCGGCGTCATCGCCGTCCGGCAGAGCTGGTGCGCCGGCGCTGATGGCCAGATCGACGGCATCGCCGACGCGCTGGTCCGCACCCAGATCGGCCTGGCCATGACCGGCGCCGGCCTGACCGTCATCGCTCGGCTGGCCGACCTGCCGGCCGCTTCGGGACACGCCCTAGCGGACACGCTGCTGCTGGCGGCCGGCGGGCTTGCCGGCACGGTGGTCGTGCTGGCGGTCCATGCCGTGGCATCCGGCGCCGGCAGCTACCGGCTGTCGCGCCTCGGCGGACTGGTGCACCTGATGCCCGGCACCGCGGCGGCGCTTGCACTCGGGCTGGCATCGCTGACGATCCTGCCGCCCGGACCGGGCTTCGCCTGCCTGTGGCTGCTGATGCGGGCCTTGGTGTCGGCACCGCGCACCGGCGGGCTGGTCGCGGATATCCCCCTGGCGGCAGCGGCCGCCGCCGTCGCCATCGCCGGCGTGCTGGCCACCACCGCCGCATTGCGCCTGGGCGGCGTCGCGCTGCTCAGCCGCCCACGCAGCCCGCGCGGCGCCGGGGCCGGCGATATCCCCCGCCCGGCGCAACTTGCCATGCTGGCTCTGTCCTGCATTCCGGTTCTGCTCGGCCTGTTGCCCGGTCCGGCCCTGGCACTGCTGGCCGACCCGATCCTGCACGGCCTGACCGGCGTTGAGGCGTTGGCGCGCGGTGGTCCGTTCGGCGCCGGGTCCGCCTATCTGGCCTTGCCGGTCGCGGCGTTGCTGGGTTTGTCGACCGGCGCCGCCCTGCTGGCGCGCCGCCAGCGCCGAACCGAAGCGCGGCTGGCCGGCCCGTGGTTCGATGGCGCCCAGCCGCCGGCCGGACTGCCGTTCGGCGATCCGCTCGCCCAATCGGCCGGAGAAGGATTCCTGCCGCCGCTTCCGGCCTGGCCCACCGTGCCGATGCCGGCGATGCCGCCGTCCCCCGTGAGGCGGCTGAAATCGGTGCAAACCGGTTTCTGGCTGATCCTGGCGGGCGCCGCGGCCTGCCTGATCATCCTGGCGCTGACCGGCGCAACCGAATGAGGCTTTATCTCGCCCTGCTGACCCAGGGGTTGCACATCGCGCTTCTGCTCGCCATGGCGCCGCTGGTCGCCGGCGTTACCGACTGGCTGGCGGCCCGCATGGCCGGGCGGGCCGGGCCGCCGGTGCTGCTGGCGTGGCGGGATCTAGTCCGGCTGTGGCGCAAGACGCCGGTGACCCAGGATAACCTGTCCGTGGTGTCGGAGGTGGCGCCGGCGGCCGGCCTAGGCACCATGCTGGCCGCCGCGGCGCTGGTGCCGTCGTTCACGCTGGGCATGGCGCTGTCGCCGCTAGCCGACACGCTGGTGATCGCCGCCCTGATGATCGCCGGGCGGGTGATCTTCGCGCTGGCTGCCTTCGATTCCGGCGCCGCGCGCCCCGGCCTGGCGGCGCAGGACGCGGCCAGCCTCGCGGTCCTGGCCGAACCGGCACTGATCCTGTTCGTCGTCGCACTGGGGATGATGGCCGCGGGTTTCAACATCGACCAGATCATCGCCCAGCAGCAGGAGGGGATGCTGCTGCCGGCCGTCGCGTCCACCGTCGCGCTGACCGCGCTGCTGGGCGTCGTCCTGGGCGAAGCCGCCACGCGCGACAGCCTGCGCGACCAGGTGTTCAGCGGCCCCGACCTGGCGCTGGCGAAACTGGCAGGCTGGCTGCGGCGGCTGGTCTGGATCGACCTGATCGGCGCCCTGTTCCTGCCGATTGGCATGTCCACGGCCGAGGCCGGGCCGATTGGCTGGCTGATCGGGCTGCTGGCATGGGGCGGTAAGCTTTTTTTCTTCCTTTTTTGCCTCTGCGGCGTGCAAACGGCTCTCGGTCGCATCCCGCGCCACAGCCTGCCGAACCTGATCGGAGTCGCCGCCCTGCTCGCGCTGCTCGCCGTCGTCATTGTTCTTGCCAGCACGGGTGCCGTATGACGGCGCTCGCCCAGGGCAGTGCCGGCATTGCCCTGGTCGTCTGCTTCGCCCTGCTGCGCACCCGCCAGGTCAAGGCCGCGGCGCTGCTGCTGCTGGCGCAATCATTGTCCGTGGCCGTGGCGGCCGTGGCGCTGCACCGGCCTGAACTGGCACCGGCGCCGCTGATCCTGGGCGCCGCGGTCTGGGCGACGCGTCACCGCAACGCGGTGCTGGGGCTGCTGGCACCGCCACTTGGTGGGCCAAAATTCGGCGTTCTCGTCGGTGCCGCGTTGGCCGCGTTGTGCCAGTCACAGGGCGCGCTGGCCCAGCCCCTGGCAATCCTGTTATTGGGCGTGCTGCTGGCCGCGACCCGGCCGCATGCGCTGATGCAGGTCATCGCCCTCGCCGTCGCGCAGAACGGCATCGTCCTCGCGGCGTGCCATCTGCCTGTCGCGCCGCTGACCGCGGTGGCCGGCCTGCTGCTGCCGTTGCCACTACTGGCCGCGCTGGTCATGGGCCATCCCCGACCGGGCTGGCGCACCTTGCCGGCACGGCCGAGGCGGTGGCTGGGCTGGGCGCGCCTTGTGCTGTCGGCCGGCATCTTCACCGCCACCCTGACAGCGCCGCTGGACCCGCTGGCCGCCGTCTTCGCGCCGCTGTTCGGATTTGAGGGCCTGCTGCGCGCATGGGCGGAGCGGGAGCGGGTGGCGAAAGCGCCGTTCGGCCATGCCGCGGCCGTGGTACGGATGGGCTGCATCGTGCTGGCAATCGGGACCACGGATCCGCTGCTGGCGTGGGTGGCAGTCCTGGGCGCGCTGGCCGCGGCGCTGCTTCCGGTGCTGGAACGCCGGTGGCAGGCCGCCACCCTGGGCTTCTGCGGCGCGGCACTGTCCTTGTTCGGCCTATCATTGACAGGCTTGGCGTTGATTGGCCCATCCCTCGTCGGCCCAACCCTCATCGGCCCGTCACTGATCGGTCCATCGCAGTTTGGCCTCACGCTGGGCATGACCGCGCTGGCATTCCCGAGCCTTCTGGCCGGCTATGCCGTACTGGCCATCGTCGTGCCGGACCTGGCGGCGCCGCTGACGGTGCTCCTGTTGCGGCAGGTGGACGGGGCCATATGGTCGCCGGCCGCCGCATGGCTGACCAGCGGGGTCGCCGTTGCCGGGCTGCTGAGCTGCGCGGTGATGCTGCGGCGGACAGCGAACCGCCATCGGGTCACGCTGCTGCATTTGGCGCAGGTCTCGGTCGCTCTGCTGGCCATCGGGCTGGACCGGCCCGATGGCCGCTACGCCGCGGTCATCCTGCTGATCCTGCTGACCCTGACGCGCGCGGCCAGCCGCGCCGGTAACCCCCTGGCTACAGCGCTTGCCACCGCCGGGCTGGGCGGCGTTCCGCCATTCGGCGTGTTCCCGGCGCTGTGCCTGGTGGTACTGGCGATCGGCGGCCAGGCGCCGTGGCGGCTGCTGCCGCTGGGCGCCGCGCTGGTGCTGATCGTCCCGGCGAGCCTGCCGGCCCGGTTCCCCCTGCACGATGCCATGCCGGGCGCCCAGCATGGCGCTGTGTCGGCTGCCCTGTCCGGCCCCGCGCCACGCCGTCTGCGGGGTATCCGCGCGGCCCTGCTGTCGGTCGCCTGGCTGCCGTTGGCGCTGGCGGCAATCGTCGGCTTCCTGACCCCGGATTCGTTCGCGCACTGGCTGCAGACGCTGACCGCCGGCGCATCATGAGCGGCCATTCCATCCTTCAGGCCGCCGAAGCGGTCGTCTGCCGGCCCTGGCTGCGCCATATCCTGCCGCCGCACGACTGGAGCGCACTGGCCCGCGCCAGCGTTGCCGATGGCTGGACCCTGCTGGCGCATTGGGCGGACACGCATGCGGCGCATGCGCTGTATTTCGATCCGGTGGCACTGGCCGCGGTGCCGGTTTCGGTGCCGGTTGAGCATGGCCTCTACCCTGCCCTTTCGCCCATCTATCCCGGCGCGGCGTGGTATGAGCGGATGGTGCACGATCTGTGGGGGCATGAAGCCGCGTCAGGCGCCGATCCGCGCCCCTGGCTCGATCATGGCCAATGGCCGCTGGTGGCACCACTGTCCGTTCGGCCGCAGACGGCGACCGAGGGTGATCCGCCCCAACCCGCCGACGTCGCATCCGACTCCCTCATGCTCCTGCAGCTCGGCCCTGTCTGGGGCGAACGGCAGGAGGTTGCGGCGCTGCGGCTGACACTGGACGGACCGTTCATCCGGCAGGCGGAAAGCCGCCTTGGCTACAGCCATAAGGGTGCGCTGGCGCTGATGCGCGGCAAGTCGCCCCGCGCCGCCGCACGCTTCGCCGCCCGGCTGTCCGGCGACGCGACCGTCGCCCACTCGCTCGCCTTCGCACTGGCGACCGAGGCGGCGGCTGATGTCCAGGTCCCGCCGCGCGCCACCGCGCTGCGCGTGACCATGGCGGAGATCGAGCGGATCGCCGGCCATCTGGACAACCTGGCCGAAATCGCCGGGCTGGCCGGCGCCGAATCGATCCGGATACGGTGCGGCGGACTGCGGGAGGTGCTGGCGCGCGCCGCGGCCACTGCGTTCGGGCACCGGCTGATGATGGACGGCGTGGTCCCGGGCGGCGTGGCGGTCGATCTGACAAACGACGGCGCGGAGGTCATCCTGCGCGCGCTGGGTGATATCTCGATGCAGATGTCCTGGCTGCGGCAGGCGCAAGATGGCGCGGCGCTGTTCGTGCACCTGGCCGGCATAGGGCGCGCCGGCACCGCGCTTGCCGCGACTCTGGGTGTGGGCGGCGTGGCCGGCCGAGCCTGCGGTCTGGGACTGGATGTGCGGACGGTCTTTGTCCCCGGATATGCGGCGCTGTCGCCACGCGTCGCGGTGCGCCCGGACGGCGATGCGGCGGCGCGCCAGCAGTTGCGGATATTTGAGATCGAGGAAAGCATCCGCCTGATCGGTGGCGCCCTGCAATCCCTGCCGGATGGGCCGATCAGCCTGCCCTTGCCGCAGGTCAGTGGAGAGGGCATCGCATGCGCCGAGTCGATCCGGGGTGACGTATGGCATTGGCTGCAGCTCGATCACGGGCAGATCGCCGCAATTTTTCCGCGCGATCCCGGCTGGTGCCTGTGGCCGTTGGCGGAGCGGGTGCTGGAGAACGCGACGGTGGATGATGCGGCGCTGATCCGGCTTTCCTTCGGGCTGCCGTCATCCGGGCCGGACCTGTGACCGTGCGCCGGCCACGTTGGCTGCAAGGGCCGCGGCTGAAGGCCGAACCAGCCGAACCGGCGGATGCCGAAGCCAGGGCGCTGATGGCCGCGCGGATGGAGGCGGCGGCACAGGCAAGGCTGGGGCGGAGCCTGGCGCTACTTCATGTCAACACCGGCAGTTGCAACGGCTGCGAACTGGAACTGCGCGCCCTGAGCAACGTGTTCTACGACCTGGAGCGCTTCGGCCTGCGCTTCGTTGACAACCCGCGGCAGGCGGATGTGCTGCTGGTCACCGGTCCGCTGACCCGCAACCTGACCGTTGCGCTGGAGCAGGCCTGGGATGCCACGCCGGACCCGAAATGGGTGGTCGCGGTGGGTGACTGTGCCGTCGATGGCGGGGTGTTCAAGGGAAGCTATGCGGTGGTCGGCGGCACCGGCCTGTGCGTGCCGGTTGACCTGACGATCAGCGGCTGCCCGCCGTCGCCCGGCCGGATCCTGACCGGGCTGCGCACCCTGCTGGAAGCGCATGCGGGACAAGGTGCCCCGCGCAGCGGCTGACGCAAACCCGCGGCGGCGCACAGGTCGGTTGCCGTCGCGAAAAAGCCCGCGCGCCTGACCGGCGTCAACCGCGGATGGGCTGCCGCCGCGAAGGGGCATCGGCAACTGTCACGGATCAATATCCGTTGCGCCAGCAAACCGCGAAGCGCCGGAAGACTTCCTGTTACGCATTATGCTTTGCAGGAGGATCGCATGAGACAAAGGCTTGGAAAAATAAGTGGCGCAGGCGGGGTGGCCCGACTCGGGTTGGCGGGACTGACGGCCATGGGCCTGGCGGCATGCTCGATGGGCGGTTCGCACCAGTCCACGAACATGGCCACCCCGCCCGCGCGGCTTGCGACGCCCGCGGCGCCCCCCACGGCGCCGGTCGCGCAGGTGACCATCCGGGATGTGCAGACTGCGCTACAGAAGGCTGGTTACTACAAGCGGGCCAGCACGGATGGTGTATGGGGACGGATGACCGAACATGCGGTCCAGCGGTTCCAGCACGACCATAACCTGACGGCGAACGGCAAACTGGATGTCCCAACCTTGCAGGCGCTGAACCTGACAGGTGCGCCGCCATCGACATCGACCGCCGATGATACGATGAACAATACGAATACCGGAACCAATGCGAATACGGGGAACTCGGCCGGCAATAATGCCTCGGACGCCAACCCGGCGATGAACAACCCACCGCCCGCGAGCGATTCACTTTCGAATAATCCCAATCCGGGCCCTGCCCATGGCAACGCCAATATGGGCAACGCCAATATGGGCAATGGCAGCAGTGGTAATGGCAACGGTGGAAACGGAAGCACGGGCCAGCCGGAGCCGGCACACTAAATATTTCGATTATAAAATATGAAACCGGTCCGGATCCCGCATCACCGGGCATCCGGACCGGCTATATGGGTCTGACAACATCCCGGCGCGCACTGCTGCCCGGGCCGGGTGCGGAACAGACCTGTCACCTGACCGGCTGAGGCTGGACTGGATAACGGCGGCAGTCCTGTTCTGCTGTTTCGTTAGAACAAAACTTACGCCGCCAGACTGTTCAGCCTGCGACGGTCGGGTTTTAGTTGGCAGTCGGGGTGACGGACTTCTTGTGCTTGTGCGCGGTCTTGTGGGCCGAATGATGGTGCTTGGACTGGCTCGCCATAACCGGGGATGCGACCAGCGCCGCAGCCGGCAGAACGAACGCCAGGGCGGCAATCAGGCGGATGAACGAGGTCTTCACGAGCGGAGGCTCCGGGACAATGAGAGGGCGTAAGGTTGCTGACAGTCGGGGCGAAGTTTTTACCCTAATCGACTGAGATCATTGTGCCTCCCGCATACGTGTAAAAGCAAGTGAATAAAAAGCGCCCGAATGTGCCAGGGACGCTAAAACAGACCGTAGCGGCACGCCAGCCACAATTTCTTCCACTTCGGCAACTCGACCCGATCCCCTGGTCGCTCCCACCCGCGCCGTTCGAGGGCCGAAAGGATCGCCGCATAGGTCGCCCCCATCAGCCGGGCCGGTTTCATCGCCACGGGGTCGCACTCATCCATCGATTCGCGCGCCTGCCGAAAGTAATCGTGCGCCAGCACCGCCAGTCGCCTGCACACCGCCGGAAGCCCCGGCGCCGCCAGGATCGTTGCGGGATCGGCGGCTACATTGGCATCCTTCAAATACTCCAAAGGCAGGTAAATCCGCCCTCGCTCTGCGTCTTCTTGTATGTCTCGCAGGATATTCGTCAGCTGCAGCGCGCGGCCGAGCGCGTAGGCGACGCGGTCGGCGGCCGGGGATGCATCGCCAAAGGCGCGGACGGACAGCCGGCCGACCGCCGAGGCGACACGGTCACAGTACAGATCCAGCGTTGCCATATCGGGCGCGCACACGATGGTTTCGGCATCGGTTTGCATGCCATCAATGACCGCAATGAAATCTTCGGCGCGAAGCTCGAAGCGCCGCACCGCCTCGATCAGCACCCGGGTCACCGGTCCTTCGGCACGCCCCTGGTAAACCGCTGCGATATGGTTCCGCCATTCCGCCAGGGCGGCCCGCTTCTGCGGCAGCGGCGCCTCCTCATCGGCGATATCGTCGACGATCCGGCAGAACGCGTAGATCGCATACATCGCGTGCCGCCGATCCGGCGGCAGCACCCGCATGCCATGATAGAAGGATGTGCCCGCCCGCCGGACGATGGCCTCTACCGCGTCCAGATCGGCCTGCGCCGCCCCCAGCGGGGTGACCGCCTTGGGCCTGGTCGCCTTGGGGGTGCTCGCCGCCACGCTCATACCAGCCACTGCAGGGCGCCCAGGACACTGAACACCGCATCGGACTTGTACAGCCGGACCCGGCCAGCGAGCGGATCATTGTGCGCCAGCCGGCGCGCCAGCCGCCTGGCGAGGCCGTGGATCACCGCCGTTTCCACGCGCAGGCGCCGGTTCCTGACGACTTCCGGCAATGCGCTGGCAGCTTGGTTCATGCGGTCCACCCGGTCCAACAGCGTGACGAAGACGCGCCGCAGCCCGGGCGTTTCCGCCGGCCGCGTCAGGTCGGAAACCTGCACGCCGAAATGATCCAGCAACGTCTGCGGCAAATAGCAGCGGTCGAGCTGCGCCAGGTCCTTGGCGCAGTCCTGCAAATGATTCAGCACCTGCAGCGCAGTACACAGCGCGTCGGACGGTGAGTAGCATTCGTGCGATTCACCGTGCACGTCGAGTACGTAGCGCCCGACCGGATTGGCCGAGTAATGGCAGTAGCTGTACAGCTCATCGATGGTCGCGTAGCGATGCTTCGTCGCATCCTGCCGGAACGCGACCAGTAGATCGGTCGCATGACGCGAATCAACGCGGGTTCGGGCCAGGCTCTCCCGCAGCCCCATCGCGCTGGGGGAGCCTGAATCACGCCGGCCCAGCAGGACGTCCTCCATGATGTTCAACCGCGCGATCTTGTCGTCGGGCGGCAGGTCGGGGGAATCAGCGATATCGTCCGCGTTGCGCGCAAACGCGTAGTAACGGTGAATCGGTTCGCGGAATTGCGGTGCGATCAGGTGGGAGCCGACGGGAAAGTTCTCGTCCTGGCGTCCCTTGCCCGACCAAGTCTCGACGTTCTGTTCGTTCACCCCGCGGTTCCCTGATACGCTCGACCTTTCCAGGCGACCCCGCGTCCGCGGAGGTGATTCACGGCGGAACCGATTGTCGCGGCCATGTAGAAAGCCGCGATCAGCGGCAGAAACGGTGCCCACAGAACCGACCTGCCGAAGCGGCGCAGCGTCGGCAGGTAGGATGCGGACGCCATCGCCCAGGCCGCCAGCCCACACCAGAAGGCCAGGCCGTGCCCGAACAGCGCTGCCGCAGGCGGCACCAGCCAGACCAGGGCCATGCCGACGGTCGTCGCGCCCAGCAACGCCACGGAATAACGGAGTTGCACGAACGCAGTGCGGGTGATCATGCGCCAGATATCGCCCACCGACGGGTAGGGCCGCACCGAGCGCGCCAGCACCGAATGCCCCAGCCAGATCCGTCCACCCTTTTTCACCGCCGCCGCCAGCGCGACATCCTGCGGCCGCAGCCGCCGGCCTTTTCCGAGCGCGGCCGTGCCAATCGGAATATCCTCGCCCGCGGGGCGAACATTGGCGCCGGGCTTCAGGCCCGCCGGCAGCACCACCCTGC
>DAICYU010000086.1 GCA_027311485.1 Acetobacteraceae bacterium | reverse complement strand
CAGGTATCGCCCATGATCATCATCGTCGAATGACGGTGCGACCAGCACTCACCCACATTGGGGCAGGCGGCTTCCTCGCACACCGTGACCAGACGATTTTCCCGGATAATCGCGCGTGTTTCGTGATAAACGGGATGGGTTGGCGCCTTGACACGTATCCAGGCCGGTTTGCGCTGAATCGCGTTGTCCGGCCGGTGCGCCTTTTCAGGGTGCCGTGCGGGCAACGCTGTGCGGTGATCGATCGTCAGGCGAGTGGGCGGCATGATGCGTTGCATGTGGACGGCGGGCCGCGACCCGTCAAGCGGGCGTGTGGCGTGGGGCGGTAATTCCCGTAAATCAACTCCCAATGGCGGTGCGGCGGAGAGTGTGCTGTACCAAAGTGGAGGCTCATATGACCGAAAAAGACGCAAAATCCATAAAAGGGGAATATTTCAGATTTTTGCAATAAGATCGGCGATAAAACAACCCTGAACGCCACGTCGAACTTGTAAATCTGCCAGCCAACCAAATAGAAGGCAAATTGTGCGCGGCTACTGGGGTCCGGGCGGCCGAACGCTCCGTTGAGCAAAGGGTTTAGAACGCGAATGTCAGTCGAGTGTGACCTCACAATCAGCTTTGCTGCGGCGGGAAACAGCCAGACCTACCTGGGCGGTGGTTGGGCCCGCGCCGAAGCCGATTTTACCTGGGCCGTCGGCGCTGAAAGCCACCTGATCGTTCCACGGCTGGAAGCGGCGGACGAGTATGTGCTGACGCTCGACGTTGTGCCATTCGTAAATACGCCGGAATTGCCAAGCCAGCGCCTGATCGTGTCGGTTAACGATACTGTCGTTGGGTCGACTGAATTGTCGCGGCCGACTTTGCTGGGCTACCGGATCCCAGCCAATCTCGTCAGCCGCGCCGGCCGCGTGATTATAACCCTGCAGCATCCGGACGCCGCGCGGCCTGGTGATTTTTCCGATAACGCCGATACCCGGTATTTGGCGTTCGCGTTGAGCGAGGCGAAGATTTACCGGGTCTGCAACCTTGACGAGAGCAGTCGTAACCGGTTGCCGCCCGGCCTTATGCTGGCCGGCAGTGAGCGTGGATTGGGCGCGCGCGGGCATGTCGATGTCGTGGAATGGGCCACCAGTCGGACCGGCCTGACAATCCCGCAGATCGCGCTCAAGTTCGAATCGCTTGGAGAGAATTGCGAGTTCGGGCTGTTCCAGCGCCGATGCGATGCCGAGCCGTTGGGCCTGCTGCGGTTTTCCAGCACCTTCATGCGGAACCTGATCCGCGGCATCGACACCGGCTTTGAGGGACTGGGCGAGATTGAAGACATCGACCCGCGCCTGGAAGGCGGTCCACGCAAAGAGTACATGATACACGAAAAGAAGTACGGCCTTGTGTATCATACTTTCGTTTATGAAGGTCAGCGCAGCATTTGGCTGATGCGCGAACAGGAATCCGCCCGGCTCAAGTTCCTCCGCCGCAAGTTCATGGAGGAACTGGAGGTCAATGATAAGGTATTCGTCTATAAGCTCAGCGCCGGCGTGTCCGAGGAGGAGATCCTGCCACTGCATATGGCGCTGAACCGCTACGGGGCAGCGACGCTGCTGTGGGTTGTGCCCGCGGAACGCGACCGTCCGGCCGGCACCGTGGAGGTCGTGATGCCTGGCTTGCTGAAAGGCTATATCGATCGCTTCGCACCGGATCATAACGCGCATGACCTCTCCTTTGAGGGCTGGCTACGGGTATGTGCGAACGCTTGCGTGCTGGCGCGCCTTCAGCAGCCTTCGGCATTAAATCCGACCCTGCCTCTTGGCGAAGACGCCGATGAGGAAGAGGCGATTGTGGCGGGTCACGGTTAAGGCGATGGCAAGCGATCGGCCCTCGGTCCTGCTGTTCGACTGGGACAATACCCTGGTGGACGGCTGGGCCGGGATCACTGCGGCTTTGAATGCGACCTTTGACGCTTTTGGCCATCCTGCCTGGACCGTCGAGGACACGCGGAACCGCGTACGTGTCTCCCTGCGGGAGAGTTTCCCACAAATGTTCGGGACGCGGTGGGAAGACGCACGCGACATCTTCTACGACACCCTGTCCCGTCAACATTTGGCGCATGTCAGTCCGATGCCGGGCATGGCCGATGTGCTTGAAGCCGGGGTGAGCTGGCCGCAAGGTGTGGTTTCCAACAAGGCTGGCCTGTTCCTGCGGCGGGAAGTCACCCATCTCGGTTGGGAACGATTCTTCACGGCTGTCGTCGGCGCAGGTGACGCCGCTGCAGACAAGCCGGCGCCCGACCCGATTCTGCTGGCGCTGTCACGCATTGGCCGAGTGCCTGACAGATCGGTCTGGTATATGGGCGATACGGCACTTGATATGCGGGCTGCGCAGGCTGCAGGCGTCACCGCCGTGCTGGTTGGCAACGCGGAGCACGATGGAGGAGTTGAACAGGCGGCCGCCGATATCCATTTCCAGTCAGGCTTTGAGTTGCAGGCACGTCTTCGTGACCTTGCATGACGAGTATGTGCTGATACATTATCTTTGTCCTTCGGCCGTGCCACGAGCCGTCGGGCTCTCGGTTCTTGACGAACCCCTCACGTGAAAGAAGAAGGACAGCAACCGTGGCCAATGAGAAATCGCAGAACGTTCAGGATGTATTCCTGAATCACGTGCGTAAAAGCAAAACACCGGTGACGGTTTTCCTTGTGAACGGTGTCAAGCTTCAGGGTATCATCACCTGGTTTGATAATTTTTCCGTTCTTTTGCGGCGCGATGGACATACGCAGCTGGTCTATAAGCATGCCATCAGCACGGTCATGCCTGGCGCGCCGATTCAGTTGTTTGATGCGACCAAGGTCGAAGGCGCTGCGGCTACACCCGCACGCGAAATGTCAACAGTAGGCGGTAACGACTGAAACCACAGTATCCAGGCGGGGGTCCCGAACGCCCCGCCGACTGGGGTGACATCCCCGTAGAGCGGGATTCCCGGTCCAATTCGACTGCGGCAACCGGCGTTGCAACCCGGGCTGCCGTCGTGCTGCCCTGGGAACGCCAGGGCCGCGATGTTTCCAGCTTTGATCAACCCCGTGCGGCCGAGGCTCGGCTGGCGGAAGCCGTCGGCCTGGCTTCTTCGATCGGCCTCGTCGTTGTCCACACGGCCATCCTTCCGGTGCGCATCCGTCGGCCGTCCATGTTCCTGGGGGAAGGCCAAGTGGCCGAACAGGGGCAATGGATCAGGCGGGAGAATGTGTCGGTCGTTATCGTCGATACCGCCCTCAGCCCAGTGCAGCAACGCAACCTGGAACGTGCCTGGGGCTGCAAGGTCATCGACCGCACCGGCCTGATCCTGGACATCTTCGGTGAGCGGGCAGCGACCCGCGAAGGTACTCTGCAAGTCGAATTGGCGCATCTTGAATATCAACGTTCGCGGCTCGTGCGGTCGTGGACGCACCTTGAACGGCAGCGCGGCGGATTTGGCTTCCTTGGTGGTCCCGGCGAAACACAGATCGAGGCCGACCGGCGCCTGATTGACGAACGCCTTGTGCGGATCCGCAAGGAATTGCAGCAGGTGCGCCGGACCCGGGGCCTGCATCGGTCCGCCCGGCGGCGTGTGCCGTTTCCGGTTATCGCCCTGGTTGGCTACACCAATGCTGGCAAATCGACCCTGTTCAATACGCTGACGGGCGCCGGGGTCGTTGCCCGCGACCAGTTGTTTGCGACCTTGGACCCGACGATGCGCGGGCTGCAACTTCCGTCGGGCCGGCGTGTGATCCTGTCCGATACCGTCGGCTTCATCAGCGAGCTGCCGCATGAACTCGTCGAAGCGTTCCGCGCAACGCTGGAGGAAGTCTCCGAGGCTGACGTGATCCTGCACATCCGCGATGCCGCTCATCCGGAGACGATGGCGCAACGGGGGGACGTGATCCGCGTGCTAGATGATATGGTGTCGGACGGAACGCTGGATGCTGCCTGGCCGGATCGCACCATCGAAGTGCTGAACAAGGCTGATCTGCTGGGCGGGGTCGATCAGGTGCCACTGCGTGATGGCGCCATAGCGGTGTCCGCCATCACGGGAGAAGGGCTGGACAGGCTGAAGGCCGCGATCGATGCGCGCATCGCCAGCGGCATGGAGATGGCGGATTACGATATCCCGCCGCATGACGGTGCCCGGCTTGCGTGGCTTTATCAGCACGGTGAGGTGCTCGCGCGGCGTGATGATGAAACGGCGGTACATATGACTGTGCGCCTGCTGCCCGCCGACCGCGCGCGGTTCGAGCAGCTTGGATAAGGCTCCGGCGCCCCACCGTAGGAGCCTGCGACAACGCGTTATTTTACCGTAACATATCGAAACGGCAGATAGTTATCTGCCGGCTGAGCGATGTCGACATTTTGTTTTGATGCCCAGACGATAGCCTGCTGATGTAGCGGCACGGTCGGCAGATCGCGTTGAACGATTCTGATGGCGTCGTGAATCATCGCGTCGCGCTTCGCTTGGTCTGTCTCGACGCCGATCCTGTCGATCAATGTATCCAGATCGTGGTTGGAGTAGCCGCCGTCGTTGACCTCGCCACGTTTGCCGTTGCGGCTACCCAGCAGGGTGTACAGCACGTTATGCGCATCATAGGTCGCCGGTGTCCAACCCAGCAGGAAGAAATCGGTATCGTAATTCGGGCTGTTGATCTTGCTGAAGAACTTTGTCTTGGTCTGCGCGTTCAGATCAACTTTGATGCCGATGCGCGCCAGCATGGACACGATGGCGGTGCAGATTTGCTCATCCATCACATAGCGGTCGTTCGGGCAGTCCATGCCTACGCGAAAGCCGTTCGGGTAGCCCGCATCCTGCAATAGAGCTTTAGCTTTGGCCGGGTCGGGCTTTGGCCGCACATCCAATGCGGCGTCATAGCCGTTGACACCGGGTCCCCACATTTCCCACGTCGGACGGCCCAGTCCCAACATGATTCGCTTGGCGATGGCAGGCTCATCAATCGCCAACGCCACCGCTTCACGCACTTTCGGGTCACGCCACGGGTTCTTGCCCTTGATGTCGGACGTCGGCAGTTCATCGCGGCTTTCATTGAAGCCTAGATAGATCGTTCGTAGCTCGGGCGTCTGCAGGACCTTCAACCCGCCCGTCCGCTTGATCCGGGCAATGTCCTGTGGTGGCACCGAGTAGATCATGTCGACCTCCCCGGACAGCAGCGCCGCCACCCGTGTCGGCGCCGAGGCAATGACGTTGAATTCGACCCGGTCAACGTTGTTCTGCGGCTTGTCCCACCACAGTGGGTTCCGCTCGACGACCGTCTTCCGATCCGGCTCACGCGAGACCAACCTGTAGGGGCCGGTACCCATCGCATGGTGAAGCGCGTAGTTGTCGTCTTTGCCGATCAACGCCGGCTCGGTCGCGTTATGGGCCTCGCACCAGGCTTTCGACATGATCAGCAAGCCCGTTTGCTCCTGCAGGAAGATCGGGTCTGGCATGAACGTCTCAAAATCGACCGTCATGTCGTCGATCTTGCGGACGTCCTTCACCACCGACAACGGTGCGCGCATCGAGGAGGTCTTCGCCTGTATGCGCTTCAGAGAGAAAACCACATCGTCTGCCGTGAACTGCGATCCGTCCTGCCACTTGACGTCGGGACGGAGATGGAACCGCCACACGGTGGACGACGTCTGCTCCCACGAGGTGGCCAGTGCTGGCTCCAGCGCCAGCGTACGATTGCGCCGAACCAGGGGTTCGTAGATGTTTGACAGGAAAGACAGCTGCACCGTCTCCTGCCGTGTCGCCGGGTCCATCGCATTGACGTCGCCATCATTGGCCCACCGGAACGTCGCAGCGCCTGCCGGCGCGATGGACAAAGCGGCTGTCAGGGCAAGGGGCGCGAGCGTAAAGCGCGGCATGACTTCGGTTCCTTGTGCTCTTTGTGAGCCTGATTGAAAACTATAACGGCCCGGTAACCCTGAACAGAGAGAACGGCCATGCGGATTGACGCGCGAACCGATATCCTGGGTCTTATTGATGTCCAGCCCACCTTCATGCCGGTCGGTGAACTGCCGGTCGCGGATGGCGATGTCATCGTTCCGGTTATCAATCGGCTGCTGAAGCGTTTCCAACACGCCTTTGCCACGCAGGACTGGCACCCGGCGGACCATGCCTCGTTCGCCAGCGTCCATGCCGGTCGGCAGCCCTACGAGACCATCGAAATGACTTACGGGGCTCAGGTGCTGTGGCCCGATCATGGCATTGCCGGTTCACCGGCTGCGGCCATACATCCCGATATCGATCAGACCCGGGTTGAGGTGATCATCCGTAAGGGCTTTCGTCGCACGCTGGACAGCTACTCGGCCTTCTTCGAAAACGACCGCACAACCCCGACGGGCCTGGAGGGATGGCTGCGCCAGCGTGGCTTCACCCGCATTTTCTTCTGCGGCTTGGCTACGGATTTTTGTGTTGCCTGGTCTGCCGAGGACGCCGTTCGCATCGGCTTCGGCGCTGTAGTGATCGAGGACGCCTGCCGCGGCATTGGCCTGCCATCCCGGGACGGGCGAACCACGATCGATGAAGCACGAGAGAGGTTGACCGCGCAGGGCGTCCGCTTCATCGAAAGCGCCGAACTGAACCCCATCTAGGCGCCATGCTTCGCTTTCTGCTTCTGGCCGGCTTGCTGCTCGGCGCCACTCCCGTACAGGCCGAACCCTCCATCACCGGACTTTGGCTGACCCAGGATCATGACGGCGTGATCGCCGTCTCCCGCTGCGGTGTCGCGCTCTGCGGCCGCATTGTGGGTTTCTTTCTCGACCGGCCTGCCGACCCGACGCCGCGGGATTATCGCGGGGCGTCGCAGTGCAACCTACCCTTGTTCACCGACGCTCGGCCGATAGCGGCCAATCTTTGGAAAGGGCATATCGTCGACCCGCGGAACGGGTCGGTGTATGGCGTGGAACTCCGCCTTGATCGCCATGGCAATCTGGCACTGCGGGGCTTCCTGGGCATCCCGCTTCTGGGGCGCACCCAGACATGGACCCGCTTCAAGGGCACGGTGCCGCAGGATTGCCGGATCGTCGGCCCGGGGACCATCAGCGCGATGAATGGATCACCGGCCGTGAATGGATCCCCCCGTTGGGGCCGATTGACTGCCTTGTTCAACCCCACCATGGCGCGCAAATAACGCCGAACCGTCCAAGGATACGCCGATGCAGATGAAAGCCGCCGTATTGCGTGAACAGGGCAAGCCCCGCCCGTACGTCACCAGCCAGCCAATGACGATTGAAACCGTCGATCTCGATCCACCCGGCCCCGGTGAGGTTCTGTACAAGATCATCGGCGCCGGTCTCTGCCATTCCGATTTGTCCACGATCGAAAACCTGCGACCGCGCAAGCTGCCCACCATCCCTGGCCACGAAGCCGCCGGCATTGTCGAGGAGATTGGTCCTGGCGTGACCAGCCTGAAACCAGGCGATCATGTCATCAGCGTGTTCGTGACAAGCTGCAACGACTGCCGCTACTGCAACGGTGGCCGGCCCAATCTGTGCCAAAGCTCCAACAAGTCCCGAGCCGAGGGCACGTTGATCTCCGGCGCCCGCCGCCTGTCGCTGAATGGGGAGCCGATCCACCACTACAGCGGCTTGTCCGTGTTCGCCCAGTACGCCGTGGTCTCGCAGAACGCGCTGATCAAGATCCCGGACGATGTGCCGCTGGAAGACGCGACCATCTTCGGCTGTGCCGTCGTCACCGGTGTGGGTGCCGTGCTGAATACCGCGCAAGTGCCGCCGGGTGGGCAAATGGCCGTGGTCGGCCTGGGCGGTGTCGGGATGAATGCGCTGCTGGGCGGCGTGGTCGCCGGCGCCGAGCGCATCGTCGCCGTTGATCTAAGCGCCGATAAGCTCCGAATTGCCCGCGAACTGGGCGCTACTGACACCTTCCTGGCCGGCAATGCCGATGTGGTGGAGGAGGTCAGGCAAGCCACCGGCGGCGGCCTGGACTATGTGATCGAAACCGCCGGTTCCATCCCCGCGATGAACCTGGCCTATGCGATCGCGGCCCGGGGCGGCACCGTCGTGTCCGCCGGGCTGCCGGCTTCGACCGCCACTTTCTCCTACCTCCATGCCGCGCTGGTCAGCGATGGCAAGAGCATCATGGGCTCATACATGGGAAGTTGCGTGCCGAAGCGTGATATTCCGCGCTTCATCGCGCTGTATCAACGTGGCAGACTGCCCGTGCAGAAACTCCGCACGGGATACATCACCTTTGATGAGATCAACGAAGGCTTCGACCGTTTGTCGGACGGCGCCGTCCTGCGGCAGGTGCTGCGCCCGCACGCCTGAACGTGGCCTATGAGTACGTTCCTGGTCACCGGGGGCGCGGGGTTCATCGGCTCGCATCTCTGCGATGCGCTACTGGCGCGGGGCGACACGGTGCGCGTGCTGGACGATCTGTCCACCGGCAGGCGAGAGAACCTGCCGGAACAGATTGAGTTGATCGTCGGCGATATTGCCGAACCTGCTGCAATGGCGCGCGCCATACAGGGCGTCGATGGTTGCTTCCACCTCGCCGCCATCGCCTCGGTCGAAAAAGGCATCACCGACTGGCTCGGCACCCATCGTTCCAACCTGACCGGGACAATCACCCTGTTCGACGCCGTCCGTCATCAGGGCAGCCGCGTCCCGGTTGTGTATGCTTCCTCGGCGGCTGTCTATGGCGATGCGGCGACAGTGCCGATTGCTGAAACCGAGCATTGCCGCCCTTTGTCCGCCTACGGGGCTGACAAACATGGCTGCGAGTTGCATGCCAGGGTGGCGAGCCATGTGCACGGCATTCCGACCGTCGGCTTGCGTTTCTTCAACGTGTTCGGTCCGCGGCAGGATCCCGCTTCGCCCTATTCCGGCGTGATCTCGATTTTCTGCAACCGTATCAGCGCCGGTACGCCAATCAGCATTTTCGGCGACGGCGCACAAACCCGGGACTTCGTGTATGTCGGCGACGTGGTCCGGGCGCTGCTCGCCGCGATGGCTCTGCGCCCGGCGGACGCGCCGGTGTTCAACGTCTGCACCGGCACCCCGACTTCGGTGCGGGATCTGTCGCAGGTGATCGCGGAACTGGCCGGCAAGCCACTCGATGTCCGCATGCAGCCGCCCCGCGCTGGTGAGATCCGCCATTCCGTTGGTGTGCCGGACCACGCGGACTTGGCGCTTGGCATCGCCGACCGCGTGCCGTTGCGCGACGGCCTGGCCAGGGTGCTTGACTGGCTGAGCAACAAGGCCGGCTGACGCTGATGAAAAATGTGCTTGTGACCCTGGCGATGCCGCCGGTCGGCTTCGTCATGGTGGTCCTGGCCGGCTTGCTCCTGCGAGGCCGCTGGCATCGCACCGGCCGCCGCATAACCTGGGCGGCATTGATCGCACTGATTCTGCTGGGGATGCCCGCCGTGTCCGGCGGTATGCTGAGTGCGCTTGAAACCGGCCTGCCCACCACGCCGCCGCCGGGCAATCCGCCGCAGGCCATCATCGTTCTGGGTGCCGAAGTCATCCGCGCGCGCGACGAAGCCCTGGGCGTCAGGCCAGGATTGTTGACGTTGGACCGGCTGCGCACCGCGGCCGAACTGCAGCGCCGCACCGGTCTGCCGATCCTGGTATCCGGCGGCACGACGCAGGCGAATACCCCTCCGGTGGCTGATGTGATGCAGCGGAGTCTGACCGAGGACTTCCTGACGCCTGCCCGCTGGGTCGAACCGAAATCCGCCGATACCTGGGAAAACGCCCGCTTCAGCGCGGCGATCCTGCGGTCGGAGGGCATCACATCGGTCTACGTCGTGACCCATGCCTGGCACATGCGCCGCGCTGTGCTGGCCTTTGCTGCCACTGGCCTGACCGTTACCGCAGCCCCGACGTCGCGTGATAATCCGCGGGGTCCGAACCTCGGCGACTTTTTGCCGCGTGCCAGTGGCTGGCAGACCGGCTACTACGCGCTGCATGAATGGATCGGCTATGCTTACTACTGGCTGCGCTGATCCAACGGTCGAGACGTTTCAAACACTCGAGTCGCTGCCATCGGACGCACTGGCCTTGCTGGACCAGTCAGCCAGCTTTTTCGGGACACGGCTGTGGTGGACGGTAGTGCTGGCGCATGCGATGCCGCAGGGTGTAAGCGCGGTAATTGTTGTTGTGCGCGACGCTGGCCAATGCCTCGCGCTGCTGCCGCTGCTGCGGCAGTCCGGCAGTTTGCACAGCCTTACGACACCCTATAGCTGCGCGTTCGCGCCAGCCCTTGCCGAAGGCATTGATGCGGATCGGGCGCTGAACCCCCTGATGCGGTTCTGCCGATGTGCGTCCATCACCCGGTTGGACTGTCTGCCGGCGGAGTGGTCCGGGCTGCCGGTGTTACGGACCGCGGCTGCGCGGGCCGGCCTCCGCCCGCTGTCGTTCGATCATTTCGGCAACTGGTATGAGGACGTCGGCGGCCTGGACTGGGCTTCCTACCTTCGTCTCCGCCCGGGCGCGTTGCGCGAAACGGTTCGCCGTCGCATGCGCAAGGCCGAATCGCTCACCGACATGCGGTTCGATGTGTTCACTGACCCGGGTGACACGGATCGTGCGGTTACGGCGTACGAGTCGGTGTACCGCCGAAGCTGGAAGGCTGCGGAGCCGTTCCCCGACTTCAATGCCGCGCTGATCCGGGCAACAGCTGAAGCCGGCTGGCTGCGATTGGGGGTGCTGTCGATCGGCCCGGAGCCGGTGGCAGTGCAGTTCTGGGTGGTGAAGGACGGGCAGGCAATTGTTCTGAAGTTGGCGCATGGCGAGGCGTTCAAGGCGCACTCGCCTGGGACC
>DAICYU010000085.1 GCA_027311485.1 Acetobacteraceae bacterium | reverse complement strand
CAGTGGAGTAGGCCGCACCCAGGTCGACGGCGTGCAGCGGCCGCTCGGTCAGGTCGAACGTCACCGGCAATTGCCCCTGCGCATCGAGCGCGGTCGCCGGCACGGCGCGCACCGAGGAGAACACGCCGGTTGATGTCAGGTCACGACGCGCCGCGTTGAGCGCCTGGGGACTGTACTGGTCCCCCTGATGCAGCTGCAGCCGCCGGCGCAGATACGATTCATTGATGGTCTTCATGCCGGAGAAGTCGATGGGACCGATATCCGCCTTGCGGCCCCGATCGGGTTGGAATTCCACATCCAGCAGATTCCGGGCGGGCTCCAGCGTCGCAATCGGGGTCGGCACCTTGGCGAGCGGATACCCGTCGGATCTGAGCGTGTTCAGAAGGCGGCCCTGTGCTGCGAGCACATCTGCTGCCAGCGCCGGCTGGCCGCTTTTCAGATGCAGCTGTTCGGCGGCATTGGCCGGAACATCCCCGGTGATCGTTACCTTACCGAGCTTGAACTGCGGCCCCAGGTCGAACGTGGCCTCGATCGGCAGCGGCGGCTTTTCGGGCGCCGCATCGACTGTCGATACCAATGTCGGGTCATCCAGCGCGTGCCCGCCGATGGTGATATGCACCGTGGCCTTGTAGTAGCCGAAGCTCTGCAGCGCCGCCTGGAAACGCTGCTGGTCCTGACGCGCCCGCTCGATCAGGGCAAACCCCCCAACGGGTGCGGACTTCTGCAGCGAAAGCAGCGTGGAACTGCCCTTGAGCGCGGCATCCAACGCGGCGTTGCCGGTGGGTTTCAACGACACATCATAAGGCTGCGGATCGGCCGCGAACAGACGCGCGGCAAACACGGTCGCAACCATGAGCGATACGAAGCAGGCGAGCCACCGCACTGCGGCAGACGAAAGAATCCAACGGCGGTGCATGGCTATATAATATGGAAAAAGTAGATTAAATGCGTGTCTCTGAACGGTCACGGTTACGCCATTGTTCCGCACCAACTGGCGGAGTAAGCGCACGCTCATGGATGAAGAATCGCATCTCGGCGGAGAACGGCGCCAGCGTCGTATCAAGCGGCGGTCCACTCTGCTGCCCGACCCCGATCGTAATCTCGGCTTCCTACTGCAGCTGCCGAAGGGCCGTGAAGGCTGGCTGGTCGCGCGGCGTATCCGGGTGGCACGCCGTGGGGCGGCGATCCTGTTATGGACCATCCCGGCGGTCCTGATCCAGGCCGTCTGCCTGATGCTACCCGGCCAGGCGAAAATTCGGTTCGCCCGACTCTACTGGGCTGTTTTCACCCGACTAATCGGCGTTCAGGTTCGGATTATCGGCAACCCGGTGCCGCGTGGCAATGGCCGACCGGTCGTATTCGTCTCCAACCACTCCTCCTGGGTTGATGTGCCGGTTATCGGCGGCGTGCTGGATGGTTGTTTCGTCTCCAAGGCCGAGGTTGCCGGTTGGCCGCTGGTCGGCACCATCGCACGCCTGGGACGCACGGTGTTCGTGTCGCGGTCCCGCACCGCAATCAAGCGGGAGCGTGATGCGATGCGCGCTGCGCTGCGGGGCGGCGACAACCTGATCCTGTTCCCCGAGGGCACCAGTTCCGACGGGTCCCGCGTGCTGCCGTTCCGGAGTTCATTCTTCACGCTGGCCGAGGCGTCCACACCAGCCGAAATCGCTGAACTGCCGCTGATCCAGCCAATCTCCGTCGTGTATGACAGGCTTGGCGGACTGCCCGCCGGACGCGCCGCCCGGCCGATTTTCGCCTGGTACGGCGATATGGACATTGCCTCCCACTTCTGGCGGCTCACGCAGCATATCGGCCTCCGCGCCACGGTGCTGGTGCATGCGCCACTCGATCCGGCGCGGTTCGCGGACCGGAAGATGCTTGCGCAGGCCACGTGGCGGATTGTCGCCGACGGGGCATCCACGCTGCGCCAGAACCGCCCCGCTCGGCCGCTGGACCTCGCTGAAGACTTCCAGAACGACCTTAGCGGACAGGCAGGCGCCGCCTACGCCTGATTGCGCCGCCTCTGGTCGGCACAAACCGGTTTGGCTTGTTACATCCGCCGGTCACGCCTCGTGGACGGTCCGACAGCGCCTACTCGGTCCGCACCAGCCGGTGCTGCTTCCGCCCGGCGGACAGCTTGATGGCCCCATCCCGCATTTGCGCGGTGGAGATCACCTGCCCCTCGTCGGTGACCGGCTCGTCGTTGATCCTGGCGCCGCCGCCGCGGACCAGCCGGCGTGCCTCGGCGTTGCTGGCAGCGAGGCCGGCCAGCGCGAATAACCGGAACGCCGGGATGCCGGCCGCCAGATCGGCGTGCGGTACCGTCACGCTTGGCAGCGTATCGGCCGCTTCCCCTTGCTCAAACGCCCGTCGCGCGGTTTCCGCGGCGAGGGCAGCCTGCTCGGCGCCATGGGCCAGGGCGGTGGCTTCCGTGGCGAGGATTTTCTTCGCTTCGTTGATCTCCGCTCCGCCCAGCGCATCCAGCCGAGCGATCTCATTGAGCGGGAGGTCGGTGAACAGGCGCAGGAAGCGGCCGACATCCGCGTCCTCGGTGTTGCGCCAGAACTGCCAGTAATCGTAGGCCGACAGCCGGTCAGCGGTCAGCCATATCGCGCCCTGGGCCGTCTTGCCCATCTTACCGCCTGAAGCCGTGGTGATCAGCGGAGTCGTCAGTCCGTAAACCGCCTTCGCATCGGTTCGCCGCGTCAGTTCCATGCCGGCGACGATGTTGCCCCACTGGTCCGACCCGCCGATCTGTAGCGTGACGTTGTGCCGGCGGCTGAGTTCGCGGAAGTCGTAGCTCTGCAGGATCATGTAGTTGAATTCCAGGAACGTCAGCGGCTGCTCCCGTTCCAGCCGCAGTCGCACCGAGTCGAAGCTCAGCATGCGGTTGACGGTGAAATGCACGCCAACGTCCCGTAGCAGCGGAATGTAGCCGAGTTGGTCGAGCCAGTCGGCGTTGTTGGCCAGCATGGCGTCTGACGGGCCATCCCCGAAGTGCAGGAACGGGGTGAAGCAACGACGGATACCCACCATGTTCGCGGCGATCGCCTTATCCGTCAGCAGCTGGCGGGATTCGTCCTTGCCGGACGGATCGCCGATCCGCGTCGTGCCGCCGCCCAACAGGACAATGGGCTTATGGCCGTGCTTCTGCAGCAGCCGTAGGATCATGATCTGCACCAGGCTGCCCACATGCAGGCTGTTGGCGGTGCAGTCGAACCCGATATATGCGGTGATCGGCCCGGCATCCATCGCCGCGCGCAGCGCTTCGATATCGGTGCACTGGAAAACGAAGCCCCGTGTAATGGCCTCGTCGAGGAAACCGTTGGTCGTCATGTCGGCTGATCCGTAATTTGGCGGCGACGCGGGTTATCACACACAGAGGCGAGATCAAATGCCACGAACCATCGGACTCATGAGTGGCACATCGCTCGATGGCGTCGACGCCGCCTGGTTGGACACCGATGGCGTAACGGTTGCTGCGTTCGGTCCGTCGCTGACGATCCCATACGATGCGACCATGCGTGCCGATCTGCGCCACATTCTGGATCTGGCGCCTTCGTTGGCCGAGGATGACTCGCGTTTGCTGGATGTGGTCGCGCGCCTGACTGACTACCATGCCCGTGCGGTCGAGGCCCTTGGCGTTCCCGCCGATCTGGTCGGGTTCCACGGCCAGACCATCCTGCATCAGCCGGACCGACGCCGTACATGGCAGATTGGCGACGCGGCCGAACTCTCCCGCCGCCTGGGCCTGCCCGTGGCGCACGGATTTCGCCTGGATGACGTCGCGGCAGGTGGGCAGGGGGCACCCTTGGCGCCTGTGTACCACCAGGCCCTGGCGCATGGACTCCCGAAGCCGCTTGCCATCCTGAACATCGGCGGCGTTGCCAATGTCACTTGGATCGGTGCGGATGGCACCCTGATCGCCTGCGATACCGGGCCCGGCAACGCGCTGCTGGATGATTGGGCATTACGGCACACCGGGCGCCCCTGCGACTACGATGGCGCTCTGGCACAAGCCGGGCGGCCGGATGAGGCAATTGTCGCGGCCCTGTTGGACCTGCCGTTTTTCCACCGGCCTGCACCTAAGTCGCTCGATCGGCTCGACTTTGCCCGCGCTGTTGCCAGCAGCGGGATCGAGTCCATGTCGGGTGCGGATGGCGCCGCAACGCTGGTGCGGTTTACGATTGAAGCGATTGTCGCCGCACCGCTTCCATCGCCACCGTTGCGATGGATTGTCTGCGGCGGCGGACGCCACAACCCGGCTCTGATGGACGGATTGCAACGCCGACTTGGGCGTCCGGTCGACGCTGCAGAGATTGTCGGCTGGGATGGCGATGCGCTGGAGGCCCAGTGCTTTGCCTACCTTGCCGTCCGGGTCCAAGCGGGGCTTCCGCTCAGTTACCCGGGTACGACAGGAGTCCCCACGGCAATGCGTGGAGGACGTATTGCAGCACCATAATAACCCAGGGTGGCGGCCCAACGGAGCTTAGGGCCCAAAGGGTTACGGCTTAGCGGCGACTGGGAAGGGGTAGGGGCAGCGGCAGCGCCCCCCCGGCAAAGGATCAGTCGGCAGCCAGTGCCATTTGCTTGCGGGCGATCGCCTTGCCGCAATGGTCGTCAATCGCTTCAGCAACCAGGTCAGCCTGGCTCGCAAACACGTGATCGGCGCCAGCGAAGACCCGATAATCGACATGCACGCCCTTCTGCGTATTCAGCTTGTCAACCAGCTTACGAACCGCTGACTCTGGCACAAGCTCATCCGCGTCGCCATGCAGCATCAGTCCGCCGCAGGGGCAGGGGGCGAGGAAGCCAAAATCATAGTGGTTGGCAGGCGGTGCGACACTCACCCAACCGGAAATCTCCGGCCGTCGCATCAGCAACTGCATACCGATGAAGGCGCCGAACGAATAACCGGCGATCCATAGCCCGCCGTGTCCGGGGTTGACGGCCTGCATCCAGTCCAGCGCCGCGGCGGCGTCGCTGATTTCGCCAATGCCGCCATCATAGCGACCCTGGCTACGGCCTACACCGCGAAAGTTGAAGCGCATCACCGAGCAGCCAAGCTTCTGAAAAGCTTGGTACATCGAGTAAGTGATGCGATTGTTCATGGTTCCGCCATGCAGCGGATGCGGATGCAGAACCAGTGCGACGGGCGCCCCCGACTCCTTTGAATGATGGTACCGACCTTCAAGCCGTCCGTCCGGACCGGCGAACATAACCTCTGGCATGGCAATCCGTAACCTGTTTCCTGTCCCCCCGGCGGACCATTATCCGAAACCACCACAGCTTCAGACATCCAGCCGGGCCGTCGTCGACCGCATCACCGGGAACCCGACCCGACATGGGTCACATGTCCATGGAATGGGAACGCAATCCCCTTATGTCAGTTTCGTGGCGCCGAAGCCCACAAATAATTTTTGATCAGGTCATTCGGTGATTTTATTTGCTTTCGGTGCATATGAAGCAGGTAGGCCGCGTCTCCTTCAAACATCAGGCAACCGGAGAGAACGAAACTCTAGGCCATCCTGCTCCGGAAGCGCCGGTTATAGGCCAAACTCACATATTTTTCACAATAGAAATGTCACATGATTTGCAAGTTCAGACGAATAGCGGCACCCAGGCGCAGCACCGACAGGCAGCTTTTGATTTGGTTGGGCGCGATACACTCTACTACTGCGTGTATCATCTGAAATTCTACACTCATAACGAGGGATCACGCAGAACCAAATTTCCATATGGGATTTTATCGTGAGAATAGAACCACCAAGTGCCACAATTTAATCGAATGTCGGCTGCGTTCATGTGGACATACCAGCATCGCGCCAAATGAGAAGCAAAAGCTTTCAGAACGATGGGAATCGTCATGATCAGGGTGCGCCGGCCCATGCAAAGGGCGGTCGTTTGCAGGTCTCGATCCGAATGCAAACATAGCGCCGTCACGCTGCAGGGCCTGCTGGGATGCGTCACGCTCTCCCGCCCGGCCATACGCCCGGGGCTGTGGTGCAGGCTGCCCGGGAAGCCCGGATGAAGCAGCTGCCGAATCACCTTATATTCCTGTAATCCAGTTCGGGAGGTCCGCCTTGGTCTATCTGGATGCCAACGCTACGCAGCCTTTACGGCCGCGATCGCGGGACGCGATCATCGCGGCCCTGGCCGAGGCAGGCAATCCGTCCTCGGTTCACGGTCCGGGCCGGCAGGCGCGCCGCATGCTGGAAGATGCACGAGAGACGATCGCGCGCTGTTTCGGCAGCCGGCCACAGGATGTGATTTTCACCTCGGGCGGCACCGAGGCCGATGCTACGGCGATCCACGCCTTGCGCGGTCAGCGGCGCGTCCTGATCAGCGCCATCGAGCATGATGCGGTCCGAGCCGCCGCGAGCGGCGTCGCGGTGTTGCCGGTCGATCGCAGCGGACGCGCCGATCTCGACGCGCTGGCAGACTGTCTCGCTGATGGCGTGCCGACCTTGGTTTGCCTGATGCTCGCCAACAACGAAACCGGCGTGATCCAGCCTGTCGCCGAGGCTGCCACGATCTGCAGGCGGCACCGCGCCCTGCTGCATGTGGACGCGATACAAGCCGCCGGTCGCATGCCGGTGCACCTGGCTCAACTTGGCGCACACAGCCTCGCCATCTCATCCCACAAGCTCGGCGGTCCGGCGGGCGCCGGTGCCCTCCTGCTATCTGACGACGCACCATTCGCCGAACCACTGC
This sequence comes from Acetobacteraceae bacterium, assembly GCA_027311485.1. Taxonomy (GTDB): domain Bacteria; phylum Pseudomonadota; class Alphaproteobacteria; order Acetobacterales; family Acetobacteraceae; genus Rhodopila. Next base: position 4,126 of record DAICYU010000085.1, on the reverse strand, counting down.
TTGCAGGCGGCGGGCAGGAAAGGGGGCGCCGTGGCGGCACGCCGCCGGTGGCGGTCATTGCCGGTTTTGCCGCCGCGGCGTTGGATGCCCTGGCGGATGACCTTGCTCGGGTGGGTGCCTTGCGCGACGCAGCCGAAACGGCCGCCGAAAAAGCCGGCGGAGTCGTTTGCGGCGACCGGGTTCATCGACTGCCGAATACGACCTGCCTCGCGTTGCCGGATGTTGCCGCAGCAACCCAGGTGATGGCGCTGGATCTGGAACGGATCGCCGTATCGGCCGGCGCCGCATGCAGTTCCGGCAAGGTGCAGGCAAGCCATGTGCTGGCGGCCATGGGGCTGGGCGCCCTCGCGGGGCAGGCGATCCGCGTTTCACTGCCGTGGAACACCACCCAGGCCGACATCGACGCGTTCATCGCCGGCTACGCGCGCATGGCCGGTCGCCTGCATCCGGCTCTGGTCACGGCGGGGATGCAAGCCTAGTTCATATATATGGATGCAATGCCTCCCCGTCCGAACCAGCCCGTGTATCTGGATAACCAGGCGACGACGCGCTGCGACCCCAGGGTCGTCGCGGCGATGCTACCGTATTTTTTGGAAGAATACGGTAATCCGCATAGCGTCGAGCACGCGATGGGACAGCGGGCGGAGCAAGCGGTCGAACAGGCGCGCGCCCATGTCGCAGCCCTCCTCGGCGTCGACGCGCGGGAAGTCATCTTCACCTCGGGCGCGACCGAGGCCAACAACATCGCCATCAAGGGCGCTGCTCGCTTCGCCGCTTCGATGGACGGGTCCCGCCGCCGGGTCGTAACAGTGCAAACCGAACATAAATGCGTCATCGAGGCGGTGCGTGATTTGGCCGCCGAGGGCTTCGAGCCGGTGCTGCTGCCCGTCGGCAATGACGGTCTGCTCGATCCCGACCGGCTGAGGGCCGCGCTGGCAATCCCGACGCTGCTGGTCAGTGTTATGGCCGTTAACAATGAAACCGGCGTCGTCCAGGACATTGCTTCACTGGCCGCGATCGCCAAGGACTCTGCCGCCCTGTTCCACACCGATCTGGCGCAGGCAGCCGGGAAGATCCCGCTTCATCTGATACGTGACAAAGTCGATCTCGCATCGGTCAGCGGCCATAAATTATATGGTCCGAAGGGCGTCGGCGCCTTGTTCGTCCGTCGCCGGCCACGTGTCAGGCTCGCCCCGCTGTTTTCAGGCGGCGGGCAGGAGCGCGGCTTGCGGTCCGGCACTCTGCCCACACCGCTAATCGTCGGACTGGGTGAGGCATGCCGCCTTGCGAACCTGGAAATGGGTCAAGAGGTCACGCGGGTCGCCGACCTCCGCGCCACGTTGCTGGAACGACTGACAGGCGCCATTCCCGGGCTCCGCGTCAACGGCAGCATGACGGCGCGGATTGCCGGCAATCTGAACCTGACGTTTCCCGGCGCTCCCGCGGCCGAACTGATGCGCGCCATCCCCGACCTGTGCGTCTCGACCGGGTCCGCCTGCTCCTCGGCCGAGATCGAACCCTCCTACGTGCTGCGCGCCATGGGCCTGTCCGATGATGAGGCCGCCCGCACCCTGCGCATTGGCATAGGACGCTTTACCTCGGCCGCCGATATCGACTATGCCGCCGCTTCTCTTGCGGCCGCCGCCCTTGCGTCAACACGCCCGGCCGGGACAGCAAGCCGTAACCTCGCCGAGGCCTGAACGATATGCCGAAAATGACTTTCATCGAGCGCGACGGCACCCGTCGCGAGGTTGATGCCCCGATTGGCTATTCGGTGCTGGAGATCGCGCACAAGCACCAGGTGGATATCGAAGGCGCGTGCGAAGGTTCGCTCGCCTGCTCCACCTGCCATGTGATTGTCGATCCCGCCTGGATCGCCAAGCTGCAGTCACCGACCGAGGATGAGGAAGACATGCTGGACCTGGCATTTGGCCTGACCAAGACATCGCGCCTGGGCTGCCAGATCGTCATGACCGAGGCGTTGGACGGCTTGGTTGTCAAGCTTCCGGCCGGCACACGTAACGCGATGGGCTGAGCATGCGTATTGTGGTCGCCATGTCGGGCGGCGTGGACAGCAGCGTCGTGGCCGGCCTGCTGCACGAAGCCGGGCACGAGGTGATCGGTGTCACGCTGCAACTGTATGACCACGGTGCGGCCGCGGCCCGCAAGGGCGCCTGCTGCGCCGGGCAGGATATCTACGATGCCCGTCGTGTCGCCGACACGCTGGGAATTCCGCACTACGTCATCGATGCGGAGAAACGTTTTGCTGCAGCGGTTATTGCGGATTTTGCCGACGCCTATGCAAGCGGCGAAACCCCGGTGCCCTGCATTCGCTGTAACGAGACTGTAAAGTTCTCCGACCTGACCGCCCTCGCGCGTGATTTGGGCGCCGAACGTCTGGCGACCGGTCACTACGTACGCCGCATTGACGGTCCGGGCGGGCCCGAACTGCACCGCGCCAGCGATCCGGCGCGCGACCAGAGTTGGTTTCTGTTTGCAACCACTCGGGCGCAGCTTGCGTTATGCGCGTTTCCTCTTGGCGACATGCCGGACAAGCGGCAGGTGCGCGGTATCGCTCACCGCCTGGGTCTGGACGTGGCCGAGAAGCCGGACAGTCAGGATATCTGCTTCGTGCCCTCGGGCGCCTACACGGATGTTGTTGCAAAACTGCGCCCGGATGCGCTGCTGGCGGGCGACATCGTCGCCGCCGATGGGCAGGTGGTCGGCAGTCATGACGGTATCGCGCGTTACACGGTGGGGCAGGGCAAGCGGCTGGGTTCGGCCGCGATGATCGGCGGCCAGCGCCAGGTGGTGATCGCGACCGATCCCGGCAGGCGTCGTGTCATCGTCGGCCCACGCGAATCCGGTACCCGCGACATACAGTTACGGCAGGTCAACTGGCTGATCGAGGCGCCGGGCGAAGCCATTCGCTGCGCGGTGAAGCTGCGCGCGCATGAACCACCCCGGTCGGCAACCGTGAATAGCGCCGAGGGCACGACCATCGTGCAACTGGATCAGCCGGCGCTGCCGGCCCCGGGACAGGCCTGCGTGTTCTACCAGGGCGATCGCATTCTTGGGGGCGGTGTCATTACCCGTTCCGCCGCGCGATCGGTATCGAATTCCTTGACCACGCCCGCGCCGTAGCGCACATCCTCCTGCGCCAGACAGCCGGACGGCCGCTGTCGCCGGGGCAATCCTGGCGATGGAGGAAAGTCCGGGCTCCACGGGAATGCGGTGCCGGTTAACGGCCGGCGGGGGCGACCCCAGGGAAAGTGCCACAGAAAACAAACCGCCAGCGCAAGGCCGGCCGGCGTCAGCTATCCGGACCCCGCAGGCAAGGGCGAAACGGTGCGGTAAGAGCGCACCGCGCTTCTGGTAACAGAAGCGGCACGGTAAACCCCACCGGGAGCAAGACCGAATAGGGGCGGCTGCGAATCGAGGGTGGTAACGCTCTCGGCTTCGCAGGGACATTCCCGTCCCGCCGCCCGGGTTGGTCGCGTGAGGCGCACTGCAAGGTGCGTCCCAGAGGAATGGTCGTCCCGCCCCCTCAAAGCGGGCGGACAGAACCCGGCTTACAGGCTGTCTGGCGTTTTCCACCGTTTCCCGATTTTACTCCACAAAGTTGTCCACAGGAACGAAACACGAATATTCTGGGGCCCAAGAATTCGCCCGGTGGATTTGGCAGGGAAGCCCGTAAGTGTCTGACGAAGCCAGAGAATCCAGGCATCGGATGGACAGTAAAAAGCCAATTTTCTTTGACGTCCCACGTTCCCCCATGTTATCCCATGCTCACCCACGGCGGACCACAATCCACACCTAGGGTGCGACTGGATTTGGCCAGACTCGTGTAGCTGCCAAACCTGCCGCGGATACAGTCGCAACCAGGCTGACCACGACGGAACCGCTCGGCAGGAAAGGCAAATGGGTCCGCATGGCCCTCTTCATTGGCACTCACCAGAACAAGCTGGACGCCAAGGGCCGCGTATCGATACCCGCGCAATTTCGTTCCGTTCTGAAGAAAAACAGCCACGCCGGAGAGGGGGCCGCGACTGCAACGATGTATCTGCGCCCGTCGCATCAACACGCCTGCATCGAAGGGTGGACTGAACTTGGCTTCGAAGCGCTC
>DAICYU010000854.1 GCA_027311485.1 Acetobacteraceae bacterium | reverse complement strand
CGCGCATTCGCGACATCGCCGCGGAGGTTCGGCGCGTGCGACTAGGCCGCTGAGCGGACGCGCACGCCCTTGAGCACAAAGTCCGCCATTTTAAGCGCGGCGTGAGAGTCCCTGCCGAAGGGCCGCCCGCCGAGCGCCAAATTCGCTATGATCCGTAAGCCGTGCTCGGGACAGTCGAACGCGCGCTGGAAAATGCGAGCGGCGGCGGGGTGGCTCGCCAGGAGGCCTTCGCACGCAGTAGCAAACTTGAAGACCGGTCGGTCGTCGAATGTGTAGGACAACACCCAGGCGCGGTCCGCGCGCCGCTCCCACTTAAACTTGAGGGAGTGGTCGCCCTCGTCGTAGACATACGAGGCGAGAGGCAGGCCGCGGCCGCCGCCGAGGTCGTGGCCGCTCCCAAAGTGCGCCGTTGAGAAGGCCGCGTGGCAATCGTCGTAGGTGTGCATCATCTGCTCGTACAGGTCAAGCTCGCCGCAGTTCGGCCAGCGATCGCCCTCGCCC
>DAICYU010000853.1 GCA_027311485.1 Acetobacteraceae bacterium | reverse complement strand
CAGGCCAAGCTCTATACGGATGCACTCAAGTGGGTGGACAGCTTCAGGAAATCTCAAGAGGCTCTCCAGGCCAATGCCCAAGGAGGCCAGAGCGGTGCTGCGGGAGCTGCCGCGGTTCCTGCCGGACAACAAGGGGTCGCCGCCCAGGCTACGCCGACAGGTGCAGCCCCAAACAGGCCCCAGCCGCCGCACCAAGGAGCCGCTGGGACGCCCGCGAATGCCGCGCTCGAGGCAGCGAAGAATCAACAACAGATGAATGCCGCAAACCGAGCCTCTCCAGCCAACGGAGCTCCCGCGCCACCGCAGGCGCAGGGCCAGCCCCGGCCCGCGCCCCCAAATGCTGCCCAGCCTGCCCAGCAGCAGCAGCAGCAGCAAGGTCAACCGCAGGCACAGAAGACGGAGCAGGCGCACCCGCCTCCCGTGAACACTGCCCTGGCGTCGACGATGGCTGCGCAGGCGCAAGCGCAGGCACAGGCACAGGCGCAGGCGCAAACGCCCGGGTCG
>DAICYU010000852.1 GCA_027311485.1 Acetobacteraceae bacterium | reverse complement strand
GGCCGAGCTGACCGAGCCCGTAAAGGCGCTGCGCGCGGAAGGCGCGCAGGTCACGATCATCTCGCCGAAACCCGGCGAAATCCAGGGCATGATCATGCACGACAAGGGTGACAAGACCAAGGTCGAGCTGGCACTGTCGCAGGCCAGGCCGGCCGAGTTCGATGCGCTGGTACTGCCCGGCGGCGTCGCCAATCCGGACGCGCTGCGCGTCAACCGCGAGGCGGTTGCCTTCGTCAAGCACTTCGTCAGCGCCGGCAAGCCGATCGCGGCGATCTGCCACGGGCCATGGACGCTGGTCGAGACCGAGGCGCTGAAAGGCCGCAAGGTGACGTCCTGGCCGTCCTTGAAGACTGACCTGAAAAACGCTGGGGCCGACTGGGTGGACCAGGAAGTCGTGGTCGACGGCAATTTCGTATTCTCTCGCAAGCCGGACGACATCCCCGCATTCAACCGCGAGTTCATCGCGATGCTGAAGCAGGACAATTTGGCGCTGCGCAAAGCTTCG
>DAICYU010000851.1 GCA_027311485.1 Acetobacteraceae bacterium | reverse complement strand
CGCGGTTCGGATCGTCGGCCACGGCGCGAGACATCCGCCCGATCGCGGGCCGATCGCGCGATCGGATCGTGCTTGCCGGGCGATCGCGCGCGGATCGCGCGCGGATCGCCTCTTCCGGGCTGGCGCCCCTGTAAGGCCGCCGCTACATCGATCGCGCGATCCGGATCGCGCCATCCGGATCTTCGATCGCCACCGGATCGCGCGATCCGGGGTCACTAAGGTCAGACGAAGGGGACCGCCTGTGGCAGGAAGCCCGGGCGCGCTCGGCCAGGTAGGCGTCTTCGGCTCGCGGGCTCCAGCGCCAGCGGACGTCGGCTTGGAGATCGCCGGACAGGCCGTCCATCCGAATCAGCATGAAGTAGACCCAGGTCAGGCTGACGGCGACGATCAGCCCGGCGCGCAAATGCCGCGGCGAGAAGTTGCGCATGACCGGCAAAGCAACCGCCCAGACCGCAAACGCCGCGGGCAGTCCCAT
>DAICYU010000084.1 GCA_027311485.1 Acetobacteraceae bacterium | reverse complement strand
GCCGGTCGTGAGGTTCGTCGCGCCGAGGGAGATGATCGCGCCCGTGTTCTGTCTTTTGGACGGGGCAGCGGCGACCTGCTCGGAAACGAGTACGTTAACAATCTGGGTGCTGGTGCTGCCGCTCACGGGGCGCGCTCCCTACGCTTAGAGGTAGGACACGGCGACGGTCTGACCCGTGCCAGGGACGACCACGATGCCGGTCAGGCACGGCATCTCGATCGAGTAATTGCCCACCACGTCCGGGATCGTCGCGACCTGATTGGTGGCAGCCGCTCCACCAGTCGTCAGCACGTCATTGACGGTGCCGGCGGTCGAACCCGCCACGACGACGGACACGCGACACACACGGCCCGGCGATGCCTTGACCACAGTGGCGGCCGTAATGTTGAGGTGCGTGAAAAGGCCACCATCGGTGATGATGCCTTCTCCATTTGGGCCGGTGCGAGTGAAGTTCTGCTGCGACATGATTTCCTCGATGCGCGATGTTACAGGGCTGGCGTGAACGTCAGAAGTGCGGACTCGATCAGTTGCCGCGCCACGTCAACGATGCGCGCCTGATTGTAGGAGACCTCGAAGTCAATCATCTTCTGTTGGGCAAGCGCGTTGAACTCTGTCTGTCGCCGCTTGCCGTCGCGGATCGCCGGCAGGTTTGTGACGCCGATCGTCTCAGTGTCGATGCTGTATTGCTCGACCAGACGGAGAAAGTTGATGCCGCCGTCATTCTGCGCGCCGTAGAGCGTCACACGAACCCGGTCGCGCATGAGCTGCGATACCGTCGTGCCCCCCGTGCGAGGGTCCGTCACAAGCCCAGGAAATGCCTGAATGGCATCGGTCCCGGCAGGCTCGATATGCACCGATCCGTAGGGCGGCACGGCGTTCTGCGGCACCGCAAATGAGGGATAGAGCGGGATGCCAGGGTTGCCGGTCAGCAGCCACACGGGGGCGTAGTTGATGAGCGCCAGCCATGCCGGCAGGCTGTTCGAGACAATCAGCGTGTTGACCGGCAGGTTCGCGCCGCTCTCGATCAACTGCGTCGCCAGGGCCGGATACAGCGCCTCTCCGGTGTAGTGCCACAGTCCGGCCGCCGTATAACGCCCCTGTTGCGCGTTGAACGCGACACGAAGCGGAACCTCGCCGCTATTCGGAGGCGCCGGCATTTCCGCCACAAGCAACACGGTCGGCCAAATCGCGTTAAGCTGATTGATCTGGTCTGCCGTCGTCAACGTGACGCGGTTGACCGCGAAAGTCTGATCCTCTTCCTGGCGTATGTCCGTCGCGTAGTGCAACGAACCCTTGACCGTGAATGAACCACCGCGAAGCCAGAACACAGAACCGTCCAGCGGCAGGATCTGCTGCTGGTAGCGGACGATCGTGATGTCCTCGGCGCCCGATACCTGCTGAACGCCGGCAGCGTTGGCCGCGACCTGTTCCGATCCGCCTAGAACGCCCTCAAACAGCGATGGCATGCGTCATTCCGTCACCCACGCCTTAAACGACGCCTCATATTGTCCGGTGTCGATGAACGAAGGGCGACGCGGGCCTTTGAACAGCTTCTTGCGCGTGTTCACCCCCTTGATGGCGGCCTTGGTCGGCACGCCAGGGATGCCAAGACCTTCAATCTCACGCGATGTCAGGAACGCCTTGAACTGATCGTCAAGCCAATGCAAGGCGTCAGAAAAGGGATTCTTGGAAACGGATGCGCCCGTTACCAAATCCTCTATAGAAGCCTCGATCGCTTCTAAAACCTGTTCCTCGAACTTCTCTCGCCGTAGTTCAAAGAACGTCTCGATGACGTGGTATTTGTTCTCCAGCCATTCCGCCACGTCGCCAGTCGTCTCGGTTCCGATCGCGACCTTGACGCGCTTCTTCTTCCCGTTCGGGTCAAACCCGACATACGGAATGTCGATAACGCCGAGCGTGATCGTCGCCATTATGCGACCGCGAACATCGACCCGTAAGTCTGCGCGTAGCCGAGATAGACGCGGCCATACGGCGTCTTCAGGTTCTGCAACTGCGCCAGGGTCAGGGTCCGCACCCAATCCGGCGTCATGACGGATTCGGACGTGCCCTGATCGGACGCAGCCGAAATCTCGCCCGGCAGGAACGCATTGATGCCGTATGTCGCGCGGGCATCAATGAACACGGTGTAGCCGTCCTGATCCTGCGCAATGTTGATCAACGTATCTGCCGCGAGGTTATAGACGGCCTGCTGATAGATGATTGCGGACGCGGCAGCGATGGCCGGGTTGACGATCTCCATCGCGATAGCGAACGCCGTCGTAATCGCCGGGCTGTTGACCGGCAGCACGTTCGGGCTCAACTGCATGACCTGCTGAGCGAACGTGACGAACCCGGCCTGCGTCGGGGCGAGCGAACCGCTCACTAGGCCGCCAGGGCGCGACGACGGCGCATCTCATTGCGCTGCTCGGACTTCTCCGGGTTTTTCGTCACGGTCACGCCCTCGGAAAGCTGAGGCGCATCGTTCGTCTCAGGATCGCGCGACATCTGCTGCGCGACGATCTCGATCTCCTCGATGTTGGCCGAGACGCCGGTTTCAGACAACCGCTGCTCAAACAGGTTGTTCGCAGCGACCGCCGCGATGCGCCGGATTTCCTTGCCCTCGATGACCATCGTCTCGGTGTTGTTCTTATGAACGGCCTCGATAGTGGACCGTTCGACCGGCTTGTTTTCCGAGTAGATCAGCGGATGCCGACCCATGCGCCCATTGACCTCATGAGCGCCGATCATGCCATAGCGAGCATGCTGATTGATGACTGCATCAACGTCCCGCGAAGACAGGTCGCCACTAATGGCGATCTGTCCAAGCGGTGCGATGCGCTGCTTCAGATAATCGGAACGCTCGGGCAGACGGAAGTGAAAGTCGATATACTGCTTCGTTGCGTTCGCGATGTAGAGCTTAGACATGAGTTCTCCATTCTGACGCACCATTGCGCGTCAGGCGGTAGGCTTGAATTGTGGGGGAGCGAAAGGGTTAGGCGGCGGCACTCAGGATCGTCAGGGCCTCGGGACGGATCGCCCAGCCCGACGTAACGCGCATCCGGGTCAGAACGTCGGTGCCACCACGCGGCAGCGGCGACGTAATCTCCATCGGCGCCACCATGTCGGTAAGCTGAAGCATGCACGCCTCAAGGTTCGGCTGAAGCTGCGCAAACTTGTTCGTGTTCAGGCGCGGCGTCGAAGGCGTGGCGACCTCCGGCATAGCGATGATGATCGCGTCCGTGCCGCCGGCGCCCTTACCCTTGAGCGTGTCGTCGTAAACCCACATCACCGTGTCGCCGTTGTCGTCCGCGACCTGATTGACGGTGCCCACGGTCGATGCAGTGCCGGCACCGGCGCGCTGAAACTGCACAAGCTGCACCACGTTGTAGGCCATCGGGCCGAGCGTTTCCTGCGGGCCGCAGAAAACGAACCGGCGCCCGATACCCAGGTTGTAGGTCCGGTTCTTGATCTGCAACATCTGCGTCAGCAGGTAGAACGCGAGCTGACCGTTGTCGTAGGTGCTGATCGTGGTATTGCCGTTGCTGTCCGGCGGCAGGTTGACAGCCGTCGCACCCGTCGCGTTGAGGAAGCCCTCACCGTTGGCCGGGTTGTAGCCATACAGCAGGGCGAGGCGCGCATACTGCGCGTGCGTCTGCTGACAGGCCAGACGCATCGCTGCGTCCAGGCTGAAGTTGTAGCGCGCCGCTGCGGCGATGTCGTCGCGATCGTAGGTGAACGCGACCTGCTGCCGGTAGGTCGGTGCGGAAATCATATTCGCGACGATTTCCGGCGACGGCAGTTCCATCTGGCCCGGAAGCGCCTGCCCGGCCGCCATGCGCGAACGCATGTCGAGACGCGGCAGATAGACGGCGTAATCGTCTTCGCCCAACAGGACGCGGGGACCGCCGTCCGCCGTCAGTTCAAAGGCGCCGGAAACCTGGCTATACGGCACCACGATCTGCGGCATCATGAAAGACGGGACGACCATTTCAAAGGTCGGTGCGATCAAAGGCATGGAACGACCTCCTTAAATCTGGATGAGGGCGCAGTCGCCGGTGCGCGTCCACGTCGCAACGCCGGTGCTGCTGTTGTAGGAAACGACCGCGCTGTTCCCGAGCTGAACGTCGAGAATGCGGACAGGCAGCGCACCCGCGCCGCCGCTGTAGGTGGTGAGTTCCTGGTTCGTGTAGTCCCAGCTCACCTCGGTCACGACCGTCTCGCCGATCAGCGAAGACAGCGCGCTCGACATCTGCACCGCGATACGCTGACCACTCCCGAGCCGGTAGAAGTTGATCTGCATGTTCGCGTAGGACAGCGGCACCGGGCTCTGCGTGGTGTTCACCATCGCGTAGTTGGCGTCGAACACGGTAAAACCCGTGATCGACCCGGCGGTGTTCGGCGTGACGCTCGTAGCGATGGAGACGATCGTGCCGAGCGACGGCTGCGGCGCACCCGAAGCGCCGGGGATCGTCTCGGAAATCGCCATACCGCCCCAAAGGGGCTGCGTGACGCTCGACGAAACGATGCCCGCCGCCATGCGGAAGCGCAGCGTCGGGTGGTCATAAGCGGTGCCCTGCCAGAGACCGCGCGCATCGACGCTGAACGAGCCGGCGGCGTTCGTCTGGAGGAACGGGGAGACGGTGATGCTCATGGGTTAGTGCTCCACGCGGCCGAACTTGCGCACGTACTGCGCGGGCGGCTTGAGGTTGTGGATGAACGACTTGCGACCGACGAACCGCGTGATCTTGTGTCCGTCCACGTATTCCGTGCGCGGAACCACGGCGTCATCCGTCAGATGATCGGTGCGCGTCGAAGCCGCGATGGCGTCACGCGCGATCTGACGCGCGGCGATTTCCAGCGTGGTGCTGTCCAGGCGAGACAGTTCCACCTTCGCCCAGTCCGGGCTGTGCGACTGGTAACGCATCGCCAGCCGGCCCTCGTAGGTCTGCGGCGATTCACCCATCATCGGCGGCTGCGCGCGCTCGCCAAAGTGACGCCCCACGTCATCCCACCGGGACTGGATCGGCGCGAAGTTGCCCTGATCGGAGTCCATCGCGGAGCGCGGCATCTGCGCCTTGAGGTCGAGAAGCGTGCGCTTGACGTCCGCGATTTCACGCGCGGCGTCGGCACGAAGCGCATCCTCGCGCTTCTTGAACTCGTCCTTCATGCGCTCGATTGCAGCGTCGCGCCGCTTGTCAGCCGCCATTTCGGTCGGCTCCATATCCTCGCCCTTATCGGCGGGATCGGCCTCATCCTTCTTGGCGTCCTCGGCCTTCTTCTTCTCCGCCTCGGCTTCGTCAGCCTTCTTCTTTTCGGCCTCAGCCTCGTCGGCCTTCTTCTTCTCGGCTTCCATCGCGTCCATGCGGTCGGACATCTTCGTCATGAAGCTGTCGAATCGCTTCATCATGTTGTCCACCGCCTCATCGCGACGTGCGGCATCCTCGCGCGCCTTATCCGTCTCACGGCCGTCGCTGTCGCGACGAGCGTCCTTCTCCGTCTCGTCTGACATGCTGTCAGCCCTCACTGTTGAATCGTTGAGAACACCGGCAGGCGCGCCCCCTTTGTCCCACACGCCCTCCGCGCAAATCGCGAGGTGGTCGATGTAGTAGGGGCGTCCCTCGATTAGCAGCCTGCGTCCGTCGTCTAATTCGACTTCGGCATTCCCATCAGTCGCGGCAAATGAAACGGCCGGCGACGTCGAGAGCTGCGTTTCGGTCATCAGCGCAATCGCATCCGCGTCGTAAATGCGCGCGATGACCCAAACCTCGTCATCCTTGATCCACGCATACATCGTTGAACCGATGACGCGCTTGGCGAACTCGTCTGAACCAAGAGAACCTTGGGCGTGCTTCCAAAGCACCGGAACGCCCGCGCCGCTCCGCGCAACGAAGTCCGGCGTCAGACAAATGTCAGGATCACGCCATACGATCTCGTCAAGCTGCGGCCGGTAGCTAAACCCGGTGCCCGTCATCCGCAGCGCAAACAGCGCCATATCGCCCATCATCGTGGGCGAAGGCAGCGTTTCATCCGCAATGCGGCGCGCTATGTCGAGCTCGGTTAGACCGTCGAGCGGCAGCAGCGGCACCAGCGCCAGGGTCACGCCCGGGTGCAGTGGCTCCGGCGGGGCGGTGATCGGCGCCCATGTCCAAGCGGTGTGCTCGTCGTTCAGCGTCGGCTTGAACGGCGCATCGACTTCCTGCACGAAGGTCGTGAAATCGACGCCGGCCAGGGTGACGCGGCGCACCGGCCGGCGCTCGCCGTCGGGGATCGCGCCCACCTCTTCCGCCGCCTCGCGGAGCGCCGCTTCCTCGGCGACCTCGCCGGGTTCCAGCTTGCCGCCGGGGAAAGCCCAGCAGCCCGCGTAGTCGCCCTGGTCGCTGCGCTGGACGAACAGCGCCTGCCCCTCGGGAGTGAGGAAGATGATGCCGGCCGCCTGGATCGGCGTGGCCCCTTCGGCCGCCGCGACGATTGACGCCCCGGTGGTCGCCGGATAGGCATCCTTCGCAACGAACTCCCTCCCCACCGCTTGCGGCACGCCGCCATAGCCGCCCGGCGTATGCGCAGCCGCCTGCATCAGCCGCTCTTGTGCTGGCGATACGGTCGGCATGGCTTCTCCGGGGAATTAGGCTGCGGCGCGTCGCGCCTTGATGGCATCGCGTGCGCGCTGCAATTCCGCGCGACCGTGCTCCGTCAAAAACTCGGACGGCACGTTGCGCAGGTTATGCAGGTATTGAAAGTAGCATCGGCAGAACACGGCCTCGCCGGGCCGTTCGTCGTCGTCAATCCATCCGTCGCATTTTGTGGTCAGGCCGCGCTCGGCAGCCCACGACCCACGAACCGCGTAGACCTTGCCGTCGCGTTCCTTGTGATCCTCGCGGTAGTCGTACCCAGCCTGACGCCAGTGCGAGTGCCAGATCGCGGCGATTGCACCGCCATCAACCGCGATGATCTCAGAAAGGTTCGCGAGGAACTTATGACCCTGATCGATCGCCACGCGGCGTTCTTCATAGGGCAACTGCCGCAACGCCTTTCGGATCGCTACCGCATTCTCGCGCTGGCCCTGCGCCTCAGTGCCGCCGGGTGGAATCGACGTGGACCAGCCCTGAAACCGTTGCAGCGTCTTTTCGATCGCCGCCTGCCGGTTCAACTTAATCAGGTTCGCGCTTGCGACGATGCGCCGATCCAACTCGGCCCGCAGCTTCGGGCGCAGCTTTTCGAGCGTGAACCGTTCGACGCCAGGATGGCGCTTCAAGATAGCGCCACGCTCGACCTGCCGGCGATACACAGCCGTCAGTGCGTCGCGCACGGACTGTTCGACAACCGACGCGGGCGTGAGCGTGGCAAACGCTGCCTGCCTGATCCGATCTAGCCAGTAGTCAAGCCGCTCCTGCCCGTCATATCCATATTCGAGCATGTCGGCGACGGCATCACTGACGGCCTGATAAAAACCGCCGCGCCCTGCCCCAACATCAGGGGGCGCCACGCGACGGCTCCCTCAACGCCCGCAGAAGCCGCACCTGACCGCCATCAGCCGAATCCCGCGCGGAGAACGGGGGAGCCTCCTGCGGTTCTGCCTGCGCCGGCTCAGGCGGCGTCCAGGCCCGCAGCGCGTCCATGTCCAGTTGCAGCGGATGCGGAAACAGCAGCTTGTTTTCCGCGAAGTTGTCGCACGCCCAGTCAATCAGCGCGGCCCGGTTTTCAGGATCGAGCTGCGGAGACAGAACCTCGGTGAGCGCAATGATGGCCTTGAACTTGACGTCCTCGACCTTGACCTTCTCGCTTTCCGGCTCAGCAATCATGTCAGGCCACGTCGGGCGAAACCCGTTGCGGAACTGGTAGAACGCTTCTTCGTAATCGACGTTTTTCCAAACGTCGTGCTTCTCCTGAATGGCTTTGTAGAACCCAGGATTCCACGCCCGACGCATTACGATCGGGTCAATGAAGTCATAGGCAGGCTTCATCCAGTCGCGAACGCCGGAAATGTATCCAGAGACCTTGTAAGCGTCCTCGCTACCCTCGCCGAACCCATTGGCGAACGATTCATCATTCAACAGCAGCGCAGGCATATCCGCGCCAGCCGCGACGTTTTTCAGCGCGTGATCGCGCGCCATCGCGAACGGACCCTCAAGGTTCTGAAGGTTGAGGCTTTCTATGGACTCCGTGTCGCCAATCGTGATGACGTTATCGGTAACTGCCTGCTTGATCGCGGTCGCTTTCTGCCCGGCAAACGCCTGCATCAGACCGTCGATAATCCCGCCCGGCTGGCGCAGCTTGGCGATGATAACGCCCGACTTCTTCACCACCATGTCATCGGTCAACATGGTCTGGACGAAGGTCTTGAGTGGGAACAACACCCGCTGATAGACAGACCGTCCTACAAAGCCGAACGCCGAGTCCGTGTAGGCAATGTAAATCGGCCGCTCATTCATCAGGACGCAGCAGCGTTCCCGGTGATACGTGTAGCCGTTGACCCGCACCCCGTTGTGCTTGAGAAAGTCCGGCGCGTTCGGGTCCTGGTTCAGAACCAGCGATCCGGCCGTGTTCAGTGGGTCGAGCACGTTGAAATAGATGCGCAGCTTGGCCAGCTCGCGCTCGTCAATCGCCTTGTCGGTCGGATGCCCCTCAGCGCCATAAACCATCGTGGCGATGCCGTAGACCCGCGCCAGACCGGCAAGGTTGGCAATGGTCTGGTCCGCGTTGATGGCCTTCCACTCGGCAAGGAAAGCCTCGCGCAACTCATCTTCGGGGCCGACCGAAACGGCGATCTCGCGCGGCTTGGACTGCGCCATGCGGATCGGCATGTCCGCTAGCTTGCCACCAAGCGGATGATGCAGATAAATTGCCTTAGCAGTCTGGTAGCCCGGCTCGCTGCCTGGCTGTATGTCGTCAGCCATCAATATCTGTTGCAGACCGCTCGAAACCGGCGATCCTGACAGCGTGATTGACGACATTCAATTCTCTCCGCCGCGCCCTATGAAACGGTTCACAGCAGGCGCGGACGATTGCCCCTAGAATGACGCAAAACAGGAGGCGCAGGTGACAGACGCGACGATCGAAGGGGTAGGTTTGGCGCTACTCGCCGCCTATTTCCTGCCAACCATCATCGGCATCATCCGCCGCATTCATTGGGGCGGCGTGTTCGTGCTCAACCTATTGCTGGGCTGGACGCTGCTCGGCTGGATCGCCGCCCTCACCCTCGCATGCGGGAGCCGCCCCCGATGACCACCACATGGATGCTCTATGCGTGGCTCGCCTACGCCCCCACGGCGGCGCCGATGGTCTATGGTCCCTACCCCACGCACGACGCCTGCATGGCAGCCTATGCCGCAGCACTGACGCAGCCGGGTCATCAGTCGATGCGCTACGGGTGCGTGTCGCAGCCGCGCTAGAACCCGCGATCGTTCCCGAGCGCGACGGCCACCCCGTAGTTCCATGCGTCCGTCAAATCGTCGGCACGGCTCGGGTCTTTATCACCGAGCTTGAACGTAAAGACTTGGTCCCGCATGTGATTGCTTGACCGTTGCTTGAACACGACCGTCTTGTTGTATGCGTGTTCGCTGATCTTCACGCGGCCCTGGTAGACGTGCGGCGATGCGTTGATCGCCCGCTCGTCCTTGCCCAGCGCCGTCAGTTTCGAGTCGATCTTGCTGACCGGCCAGCCGCGCCGCGCCGCCTGCTGCAACAGCACCACGCCGCTGTTCTGATCCTCGATCCACGCGCCCTGCGTGCCGAGCCGGGCCTTGCACATGCGGCTGAGTTCTTCCAGCCGGGCAAACACGGACGGTAGCCAGACCTCGAGCATCGCGGCTTCGATCTGCACGTAATCCCAATCGAGCACCGTCAGTGGCACCGCGCCTCGTGCGGCCCGCGCCCAATAAATAACCGCCGTTCCGTCGTGCTGCCGCCCCGTTTTCGACGCGCTGTCGATCGTGGCAAACACGAAGTCGGACCACGGCGGATAGGAAACCGGATCGAACTGACCGTCACCGCGATCAACAAGGCAATGCTGAATGTTGAAGAACGTCTCGCCGTTCCAATCAACGAACTCGGCGAGGTATTCCTGACGGTAGACAAGGGGCGGCTTTTCCCGCTGTAGCTTCTCGATCTCGGCCGCCGGCAGATGCGGATTTGTCCCGGTCGGGGCATGGAACTCAACGAACCCGTGCTCAGGCTCATTGCAGACGCGCCAGAAAAAGTTCTCCTTATCAACCCCGTTCGGCGTTGACATGATCAGCGCCACGCCAGAACGATCAAGCAACGTCGGCTCGATGGCCCGCTGCCAGATTGCCATCATATTCGGCTTGGCAAACGCGGCCTCGTCCACGATCACAAGATCATACTGACGCGACCGGCCCGCCCGGTCATCTTCCAACGTCCAGTAATCAACCCGGCCGCCCGTCGTGGTGCGGAACACGCCGTCAACCCGCGACGAAGCCGCCTTGATCGGCGCCAGAATGTCGGCAATATCGTTGAACGTCTCGGCCGTTATCTTGTATGCCGGCGCGAAAAACCCAACCCATTTCCCGCGCGCCGCGAAGTCACAAGCCAGCGTCTCGGCAAACAGCGTCTTGCCCCAGCGCCGCCCACACCGCAGCACGCGATACCGGCCCGGCTTCTGATATGCCGCGATCTGCCCAGCATGCAGCGTGGGCAGCGTTACCGTCAGCGTTCCCAGCCGGGCAGCCCACCGTTGATCTGAACCGTCACCGACGTATCAGACGCGGCCGGATCACGCGGCACACCCCAGGCGCGGTTCATGATCGTTTCGCCAGCCTTCACGATCACATGCGGCGCAACGTCAGGGTCGTCCTTGATCTGGTGAATCCGCTCAAGCCATTCCTCGGCCATCGCGTCCAACCGTTCCTGTCTGGACCGCTTTTCCACACGCCGCTCCGGTGTCGCATCGCCCGCCAACCGCTGCTGCGTCGGATGGTCACGCGTCC
>DAICYU010000850.1 GCA_027311485.1 Acetobacteraceae bacterium | reverse complement strand
TCTTCTGGGTCGCATAAGGCATGGACGGAGTATTGTGCCTCGGTGGCATGCTGATCAATCGGGCGGCGGTTGATGTAATTTACCAGCGGGAGCAGCAGCGTATTGCCCGCAAGAACAAATGCCGTCAGCACCGCGGCCTCGGCCGGAAAACCGCAACCGCAAAACGCACCGACCGCCGCCGAGCACCATAAGGTGCTCGCCGTATTCAGGCCGCGAATATTGGCGCCATCTTTCAAAATGACGCCAGCGCCAAGAAAGCCGATGCCAGAGACAATATACGCAACGATACGGGTCGCACCGTCAGCGCCGCCAAGGCGCAGGCCGAGGTCTGAGAACGCGGCAGCGCCGATGGCAACGAGAACGGTTGTGCGCAACCCCGCCGAGCGCTGGCGCCATTGCCGCTCGGCGCCAATGAGCGTGCCCAAAAGAAAAGCGACACCAAGCTCGATCACCGTCCAGAAGAAAGGCGGGAGATTGCTCACCAAAAACTCCACCAAAATATCAATATTTC
>DAICYU010000849.1 GCA_027311485.1 Acetobacteraceae bacterium | reverse complement strand
GCGTCCCGGTAGGCGACCACCGCCGCTTCCAGTACGGCGGCATGCGCTACTAGAGCGGTCTCGACATCGAAAGGGCTGACCCAGATGCCGCCAACCTTGAAGACATCGCCGCTGCGTCCGCAATAGCGATAGAAACCGTCTGGCTCACGGAGGTATTTGTCGCCGGTGCGGACCCAGCCGTCGAGGAAGGTGATGCGGGTATTTTCAACATGGCGCCAATAGCCTAAAGCGGCGCTCGGCCCCTGCACCAAGAGTTCGCCCAACTCGCCGTCTTGTACGTCCCTGCCCTGCTCGTCCACCACGCGCAGACCATAGCCCGGCACGGCGATGCCCGAAGTGCCGTAGCGCAGCGCCGCTGGTGTGTTGGAGATAAAGATATGCAGCATTTCGGTCGAGCCGATGCCGTCTAGGATGTCCAACCCGGTGGCTTGTTGCCACGCCTCACCGACATGCGATGGCAGCGCCTCCCCCGCCGAGACGCACAGGCGCAACCGGGGCGAACCGGCACCTCGA
>DAICYU010000848.1 GCA_027311485.1 Acetobacteraceae bacterium | reverse complement strand
GCCTGGTACGGCGAGAGCCACATCCTGCACGGCGTCGATTTTGAGGTGCGGGAAGGCGAAGTCGTGACGCTGCTGGGCCGCAACGGCGCCGGCAAGACAACGACCATGAAGTCAATCATGGGGCTGGTGCCGCGTCGCACCGGCAGCGTGAACTTCCGCGGCAAGGAACTGATCGGCCTGATGCCGAACCAGATCGCCCGCTCCGGCATCGCCATCTGCCCGGAGGAGCGGGCGATCTTC
>DAICYU010000847.1 GCA_027311485.1 Acetobacteraceae bacterium | reverse complement strand
TGCTGCCACCTGTCGTGCAGCCCGGCGGCCTGTCGGTCGAGGAAATCTACACGCTGTTCCCGAACCTGAAGGAACGCGCCCGCACCGCCCACGGCACCCGGCTTTCGGGCGGGGAGCAGCAGATGCTGGCCATCGGTCGCATCCTGCGCACCGGATCAAAGATGCTGCTGCTGGATGAGCCGACCGAGGGTCTGGCGCCGGTTATCGTGCAGCAGATCGGCCGCACGATCCGCGAAATCAAGAAT
>DAICYU010000846.1 GCA_027311485.1 Acetobacteraceae bacterium | reverse complement strand
CCCGGCCTGCGCGGGCAGCGCGGCGTAAAGCGTGGGCAGCAGGTCGCGCCAGGACGTGTCGAGATCAAGGGTGAGCGCGGGTTCGTCAAGCTGCACCCACTCCACCCCCAGCCCGGCCAGCCGGGCCAGCACCCGGGCGTAGGCGCGCGACAGCGCGGGCGCCAGGCTCAGGCGATCGAAACCGGGCTGATGCGATTTGGAGAGCCACAGAAAAGTGAGCGGCCCGATCAGCACCGGTTTGGGCGCATGTCCGGCCTCTTGCGCTTCGCGCACGCGGTCGAACAGCGCATCAAAACCGCCGTCAAAAGTCGTGGCGGAGTCGAGTTCGGGGACGAGGTAGTGATAGTTGGTGTCGAACCACTTGGTCATCTCCATCGCAGGCTGCGCCGCATTGCCGCGGGCCAGCGCGAAGTACTGCTCCAAACCGAGTGTGCGGGCATCGAAGCCGAAGCGCGCGGGCAGTGCGCCGAGCAGCGCGGCGGTATCTAGCATGTGGTCGTACAGGGCGAAGTCG
>DAICYU010000845.1 GCA_027311485.1 Acetobacteraceae bacterium | reverse complement strand
GACGCGTTATTCTCTACCAATGTCCCGGTGCTTTACATTGTTCGCCCGCACCTCGCCGGCCAGGCGCATAATCTATTGCTTGACCGGCCCAATTCACAAACCGCTTTGTTCCCCAAAGCCGGGCACGCACTGTTCGTTGATGAACCGGCGCGCTTCAACGCGCTCGTCCTCGCCTTCCTAAAATCCAAGGCAAAAAGCCAATGAAACTCCTTCCGCTGTTCCTGGTCTCACTTGCCGCCGTCGGCATTGAGACGGCGCTGACGCGTCATGGTCGGCTTCGCCTTCAGCGGCGTCACATTGGCCCTCGCTGGCGAGGCCCTCGCCCGCCGCTCTGACATTCTGTTAGCCAGCCTGCCCACACTCCTCACCCTCAGCGCCGCGCTGGGCTACAGTTTCACCATCCTCAACCCGTTCAACCCGCTGCAATTGCAGAACCAAGCCACCTATCTGCCGCAACTGGGCAATATTGCGCTTTACTACGCAGCATTGCTGCCGTTCTTTTTCCTGGAGATCGGAAGAG
>DAICYU010000844.1 GCA_027311485.1 Acetobacteraceae bacterium | reverse complement strand
AACACCGCGATCAGCGACAGCGAGATGGAGATGATGGTGAAGCCGATCTCGCCGGCGCCCTTCAGCGCCGCCTCCATCGGGTCCATGCCCTCCTCGATGTGGCGATAGATGTTCTCCAGCATCACGATCGCATCGTCGACCACGAAGCCCACCGCGATCGTCATCGCCATCAGCGACAGGTTGTCGAGGCTGTAGTTCAGCATGTACATCACCGCCAGCGCGCCGATCAGCGCCAGCGGCACGGTGACGGAGGGGATCACCGTCGCCCAGAAATTGCGCAGGAACACAAAGATCACCATCACCACCAGGGCGATGGTCGCGGCCAGGGTGAAGGTCACGTCATGGACCGACGCCTTGATCGAGGACGAGCGGTCGTTCAGCACATCGATGCTGATCGAGGGGGGCATCTGCGCCCGGAAGCTGGGCAGGAGCGCGGTGACCGAATTCGCCACCGACACCGTGTTGGCGCCGGGCTGGCGCTGCACGACCAGGGTGATGGTGGGCACGTTGTTGACGAAGGAGGC
>DAICYU010000843.1 GCA_027311485.1 Acetobacteraceae bacterium | reverse complement strand
GCTCGAAGAACATCTGCTGGCGATGTTCCGTGAAGATCCTGAATTCAATGATGCGGCTGCGCCTTCGCATCTTGGGGCGGCCGCAGGGCCCGCACCGCAGACCCGAACGCCGGCGCTGTCCGTCATCTGGTCAAACGATGCAGAAAAGGAGCTCAGGAAGATTCCCTTCTTCGTTCGTGGAAAGGCCCGCAACAATACCGAATCCTTTACGCGCGAGCGCGGTCTGCACGAAATCACTCTCGGAACGCTCTACGATGCCAAAGCCCATTTCGGCCGCTGACAAAGCCGCCCTCAAGGTGGTCATCGTGACGCTGGACATGCATCTGGCGGGCGCGGCGGAGCGCGCTCTGGTGCAGTTGCGCAGGGACATTCCCGGACTGCACCTGGGCTTCCATGCCGCTGTTGGCTGGAGCGACCCGCGGGCGCTGGAGCGCTGCCGGGCCGATATCGCCTGTGCAGACATCATCCTCGTCACCATGCTGTTCACGCAGGAGCATGTCGATGCCATCCTGCCCGACCTCAAG
>DAICYU010000842.1 GCA_027311485.1 Acetobacteraceae bacterium | reverse complement strand
CGACGACCTCGAACTTGAGATCGTCGCAGCGAGCGCGGCCGAGTTTGTGGACCTACCCGACGGCGGCTCGTTCGTCTTCCCACACGGGGCAGCCGAATTCGCCAAGCGCCTGGACTGCGCCGCAGCCCGCGTGTGGGGCAACGGCGACGTTTCGATTCTGCCGAACCCGCCTGCCGATGCGCCCGCATCGACGAAGTGGCGACGCATCAAGCATTCCCCGCTTACGGAGGTGTCGAAGTGATCAAGCTCATCATCCTTGCCATCATCGGCGCCTGCGCATACGCCATTTACCACTTCCGCAAGACGCTCGAGGCGAAAGCGGCCGCTGAGCAGGCCGCTCTGCGCCGGTCATGGGGACTGATCCCCACCAAGCCGGCCAATCCGGACACCACGCCGGCAAAGCCGGGGACGTGACGTGGCGGACGCGGAAGTGGAGCGGGCGCTGGGTGGGCTGGAAGCCCGCACGGGCATCCTTGAGACGCGGTTCGCCGTCATGGAAACGCGGATCGACCAGCGCCTGGAGAAC
>DAICYU010000841.1 GCA_027311485.1 Acetobacteraceae bacterium | reverse complement strand
AAGGATGCGGAGCGGTATCGGTGGCTGCGTGGCGACGTGCCAGCGCATTCCGTTCGCTGGCCTTGCTGGAGCCTGCAATTGTGGGATGGTGTGTGCTGGAACCCGCTTCAGCGAATTGAACTCGACGCCGCCATCGACGCCGCCATCGCCAAGGAGAAATCATGAGCACTTACCGCAACAAGTGCGCCGTGTGCGGGGACGAGACCATCACGGAAAGTTGGGAGCCCGAGGACTGCCCATTTTGCGAACTCACCCGCCTGCGCGCCGAACTGGCCGAGGCGCGGAAGGATGCGGAGTGCATCAAAGAAGCCGTCGATGACGCAGCCTACGAGTGGGCATCATACGTTGATGTTGACCATGCCCCCGTGACTTTGCGGGCGTACATGGAAGGTGCCGTGCGCGCCGCCATCGCCGGGAGCGTGAAATGAAAGCACTCCTACTCGCTCTCGCGCTTGCATCTGTGACAGCGCACGCTGCGCAAGCGGCTGAGTGGACGCTTGCCGACACCAAGCGCGAGTTGGCGTTCACCGCGCTGCT
>DAICYU010000840.1 GCA_027311485.1 Acetobacteraceae bacterium | reverse complement strand
GCGCATCGAGCGTGAATGGCTTGGTGACGACCTGCATCCCGGGGCCGAGCGAGCCGTTGCCGATGACCGCCGTCTCGGCATAGCCGGTGATGAACATCACTTTCAGCTCCGGGCGTTGCGCCCGCGCGGCATCGGCCATCTGCCGGCCGTTCAGCCCGCCCGGCAGGCCGACATCGGTGATCAGCAGGTCGATCCGCGCCGGGGATTGCAGCAGTTTGAGGCCCGACATGCCGTCCTCCGCCTCGATCCAGGCATAGCCGAGCTCGTCCAGCACCTCCGTTACCAGCATGCGCACGGTCGGCTCGTCATCGACCACCAGCACGGTCTCCGCCCGTTCCGAGCGGCTCCTGGCGATGATTTCGGCAGACGCCGGCGCCAGCGGCGCATCCGGCTGGTAGCGCGGCAGGAATATCCGCATCGTCGTGCCGTGGCCGGGCATGCTATGGATGCGCACCTGGCCGCCGGATTGCTGGGTGAAGCCGAAGATCATCGAAAGCCCGAGTCCGGTGCCCATGCCGATCGGCTTGGTGGTGAAGAAC
>DAICYU010000083.1:1939-10971 GCA_027311485.1 Acetobacteraceae bacterium | reverse complement strand
CGGGAAGGACTGCGATCTTGTGTGTGCGTGCCATGGTGCTGCTTCCTCCGGCGGGCGAACTGCCCGCACGGATAACGGACCTTGCGCGCCCCTACAACTCACCCCGTGCGGCCAGGGCCTTGATCCGGTCGGCGGTGCGGCAGGCGATGGCCTGGATGGTCAGCGACGGGTTGACGCCACCCACCGTCGGGAACACCGAGCCGTCGCAGATCCACAGGTTCGGGATGTCCCAGCTGCGGCAGTCGGCGTTCACCACGCTGGTGCGCGGATCATCGCCCATGCGGCAGCCGCCGTTCATGTGGCAGGTGTCGTCCGTCTGTTCCCAGATGTCCTTGCAGTCGATCGCCTGCAACGCGCGGGTCATGAACTTCAGGGAGTGATTGATCAGCGCCTTGTCGTTGTCGCACCAGCTGTAATCGACCTTGGCGACAGGCAGGCCGTACTGGTCCTTGACGTCGGTCACGGTGACGCGGTTACGCTCCTGCGGCAGCATCTCACCAACGATCTTCAGGCCGACCTGGTGATTGTAGTGTTCCATCGCACGCATCAGCGGCTCCCCCCACAGGCCGTGGGCCGTGGCCTGCGTGGTGGCCCAGAGCTGTGGCAGCGGGCCCTGGCTCATGTAGGCATAGCCGCCGAAGAAATCCTTGTTGTCGTCGTAGTTCCAGTGCTCGGTCAGCGCCAGCGACGGCGGCGCCTTGTAGCTGCGGATTTCCTGCTCCGAAATGCCCCAGACGGCCTGGTTGGACTGCACCATGAAGTATCTACCCAGCAGGCCGGAGCTGTTGGCGAGCCCGTTGCGGAACCGGTCGGTCGCGGAGTTGAACAACAACCTTGGGGTTTCCACCGAATAGCCGGCGACGACGACGTTGCGGGCCTTCTGGAACCGCCATTCGCCTTCCCGGTAGTAATGCACCCCGGTGACGCGATCATTGGCATCGACCTCGATGCGGCCGACCATCGACAGGTCACGGATTTCCGCCCCGGCGGCCACCGCGCGGGGAATCCAGGTGACCAGCGCGCTCTGCTTGGCGTTGGTGGAGCAGCCGACGACGCAGAAGCCGCGATAGACGCAGGGATGCGCCAGGCCGCGCGGTGCCGACAGGGTGGCGATGGGTGTTTCGGTCCATTTGATGCCCAGCGCCTCACAGCCTTTGGCCAGGGCCAAGCCGGCGGCATTCAGTTCGTGCGGGCGATACGGATAGCGCGGGCGCGGCGGTCCCCATGGATAGCTGACCGGGCCGGCGATCTTCAACGCATCCTCGACCTCGGCATAGTATTGCCACATCTCCCGCCAGTCGATCGGCCAGTCGAAGCCGTAACCGAGCTTGGTGCGGGACTTGAACCATTCCGGGCGAAAGCGCAGCGACACCATGGCGAAATGGACCGTGCTACCGCCCACCGCCTTGCCGCTGTTGTTGCTGCCGAGGTGAATGGGGTTTTCACCGGCAGTGATGCGATCATCGGTCCAGTATAGTTTTGTTTGTGCCGATTCGTCGGAGGCGAAATCCTCCAGCGGCCGGAACCATGGGCCGGCATCCATGCCGATGACCGAAAATCCAGCTTCGGCCAGGCGTGCGGCGAGTGTGCCGCCGCCGGCGCCGGTGCCGACGATCACGAAATCGACCGGCTCATCTTCGCGATATTCCTTCATCGGCACCCAGGCGCCGGGCCGGAACACGTCGGGCGCTCGGCCGTTCTTGCCGCGCGGCGTCGACAGCGGATCAACCGACACGATGGTTCTTCCTTTCCGCTGCCTCGACATCGCCGTTCTTCACTTCGACCGCTTCCCACGGATCGCGCTGGTCGAAGCCCAGGCGCACGTAACCACGCGGGCTGGCGGGGCCGCCCCAGCCGATCTCATTCCAGGCGATAGGATGCGACCAGTAGGCGAAGATGATGTCGCGGAGCACCCGTGCCTCCCAGAACGTCTTTGGCGGCATGCCGTCCCAGGCCGGATTGTGCAGATCACCCTTTTCCATCCGCTTCATCAGCTCCAGCTGCTGCTCGGCATGCAAAGCGCGGAAGGGGCCGCCATGGGCCGACTCGGCTTCGGCATCCAGGGCGCGGATGCCGCGTTGCCAAGCCTCCCGCTCCCTTGGCATGCCTTCCTGGCGGTAACCATCCTGCTTGTCCTCCAGCAGCTTGGTATCGACCAGGGGGGCGACCGGGATGGGCGGCCGATGCTTTGGCTGCGGCACGATGTGGTTGGCAAGCACGCCGACGGTGGCGAATTCATGCTCGGTGAAGAAACGAGGCTCCCGCGGGACCGCGAGACGCTGGTCGATGACGCGCCTCGTCTGCTCGTTCCAGGATGGTGTCTGACGCTTGGACAGGACGTCGTAGCCGGGATAGCGATCAGGCATCCGGGTTGTCCTCCAGAAGGCCGAGCGCCGCGAGACCGGCGAGGGCGAGGGCGGTGAAGCTGGGCGGGGCGGGGATCGGCGGGCCGTTCAACAGATTCTGGCGCCAGTTGCGCCAGCCGCCCATGTTCCGCTGGACGCCCCAGATGTGAAAGCCAACGCCGATGAAGCCCAGGGCGGTGGTCAGCTTCATCCAGAGGCGGGTGAACCAGCGGTCCTGTCGTGAGGGGCCAAGCGCGGCTTCCAGCATCAGGGCACCGCCGATGGGCGGGATGGTGACGGGGGCGAACATGGCCGGATCGTGGAAGGCGCCGCGGAAATGCAGCAGCGCGGCCTCGGCGCTGGTGCCGAACAAGCCAAGGCCCGTGACCAGGGCCATGATGCGGGCCGCCGGGCCGCCGAACACCGTCGGCACCTCCCCCGTCTGGGTATTACGCACCTGCTCGGCGGTCGATCCGATCAGGCCGGAGAGCAGGATGGCGAAGGGGGCACCCAAGGGTGCGCCGTAGAACAGGTTCTGCCAGTCCAGGCCGCCCGGCCGCTTGAGAACGTTGTAGACGTGAAAGCCCGTGCCGACGATGCCAGTGACGGCCGACAGCCCGTATGTCGCATGACGCAGGCGATGCGTTTCGGGCCGCTTGTCGGCAAGCCCGTGCAGGCTGGTGGCCAGGCTGAGGCTGCCCACCACCAAAGGGGTGAACATGGCCGGATTACGAAACTGTCCCCGGTAGTGCTCCACCGCGCTGTCGAGCAGCACCGACGCTGCCAGAAGCCCGGCCGAACGGTTCATCCGTCGCGCGGCACGCACGGTGATGCGGTGGTCGGTGATGCGCGGAGAGGACGGGATTGGCAGGGACGCCTCGATCCGCTCCAGCTGGTTCATAAGGTCGGTCAGAACCGCGCGATCGGTCATACGGCGAAGCGCTCCACATCTTGCGTTTTCAGTTCCAGGCCAAGGCCGGGGCGGTCCGGGTCGGGGGAGATGATCCCGTCATGCGCCTCGGACGCACCGTCGAAGAACATCGATTCGATCCGCACATGATCGTGGAAGTATTCCAGGTGGCGGAAGCGCGGCACGGCGCAGGCGGCGTGGCGGTGCAGCGACGGGGCGCAATGGCCGGACAGGTCGATGTGGTGCGCATCGCACAGTTCGCCGGCGGCGAGGAAGCCGCTGATGCCGCAGCAGCGGGACGCATCCGCCTGCTGCACATCGACGGCGTTGGCTTCCAGCATGGCGCGCACATCATCCAGGTCATAGGCATATTCACCGGCAGCGACCTCAATGGGCGCGGGCATGGTGTCGCGCAGGACGCGCAATCCGGCGAGGTCGTCGCTGGACACCGGTTCCTCAAACCAGCGAACGTTCTGATCGACGCAGAACAGGCCGAAAGACCGGGCGCGCTTGACTGACAGCGCGCCGTTGGCATCGACGAACAGCGGCGTATCGCCGATGGCGGAACGGACCGCCTTGACACGGTCCGGGTCTCGGTCGGGGTCGCTGCCGACCTTCATCTTGACCCAGCGGCAGCCGTTCCGTTCCACCCAGCCGGCGAGTTGTTCGCACAGCTGCTTGTCGGTATAGCTGGTGAAGCCGCCGCTGCCATAAACGGGAATCCGGTCGCGGATGGCGCCGAGAAGCTTATACAGCGGCAGGCCAAGGAGCTTGGCTTTCAGATCCCACAAGGCGGCATCGACGGCGGACATGCCGGTGGCGGCAAGGCCGGCGCGGCCGATGTTTCGCACCCGATGACGCATCGCATGCAGGGCGCGCGGAATGTCGAATGCATCGACGCCTTTAACGACGGACGCGAGCGTGTCGGTGATCAGGTGGGCGTTGGTGGCATCGCTGTACGTGAAGCCGAGGCCGCGCTGACCACCCGCCTCCACATGGACGACGACGATCGTCGTGGAGTCCCAGGAGAACGTTCCGTCAGCCTCAGGCGCATCGGTGGGAACCTTGTAGGCGCGGGCCTTGATGTCCGTGATCGGTGCGGCGTGGTACGATGTGCCCATATCCCGGAACCCCTGGCGTCACTCCGGCGCCTAAACCGCTGCATGGGCGTGCGGTTCCAGTTCTTTCCATCAGTTCACGTTGTGGGCCGGGGTGAGGCGGTGGGGGCAGATCGGGCGCCGGGACGAGGTCGGCTCCGCCATGGTCGCAACCTTCCGGCACGACCTGCGCCAGACCAGTCCAGCAAAGGATTGCTGACCGGTCAACGCGCCGGCGCTATGGGATTATGGGCCGAACGGCGCTATGAACGCCGCCAGTTGAATGGGATGCAGCATGCACATCGCCACCTCACCCGCTTTCAAGGACAACGCCCACAAAGCCCTCGGCGATGCCGGTCTGCAGAAAGCCCTCGCCCGCAGCGGCCCCAGCTTCATCGCCCGCCGTGCCGCCGCGGTCGCGCATCTGCCGGAGTTCGAACGGCTGCGGGAGACCGCGCGGGACATCAAGAACCATGCGATCGCCAACCTGGACTTCTACCTGGAAGCCTATGAGGCGAAGGTGCTGGCCGCCGGGGGCAAGGTGCACTGGTGCAGCACGGCGGATGACGCGCGGGACGCCGTGCTGGCGATCTGCAAGGCCGCCGGAGCGAAGACCGTGACCAAGGGCAAGTCGATGATCGGCGAGGAGATCGCCATCAACGACCATCTGGAGCAGCACGGCATCACGCCGGTCGAAACCGACCTGGGCGAATACATCATCCAGCTTCGGCATGAGTTGCCGAGCCATATCATTGCACCGGCCTTCCATCTGAATATGGAGGACTGGGAGGAGGCTTTCCGCGAGTCGCACACCGACCTGCCGGCGGACCGGCAGTTCCATGAGCGGCGGGACATCCTGACGGAGGCGCGGACCAAGCTGCGGGCGAAGTTCCTGGCGGCGGATGTGGGCATCACCGGGGCCAACTTCCTGATCGCGGAAACCGGCAGCAGCGTCATCGTCACCAACGAAGGCAATGGCGACCTGACGCAGACGCTACCGCGGGTGCACATCGTGCTGGCCAGCATCGAGAAATGCGTGCCGACGCTGGAGGATGCGACGTCGCTGCTGCGGGTGCTGGCACGATCCGCAACCGGGCAGGATTTCTCGGTCTACACCACCTTCTCCACCGGCGCGCGGCGCCCGGGGGACCTGGACGGGCCGGAGGAATACCACGTCGTGCTGATCGACAACGGGCGGTCGGCGATGATCGGGACCGAGTTCCAGGAGATGCTTCGGTGCATCCGCTGCGCCGCCTGCATGAACCACTGCCCGGTCTATGGCGCCGTCGGTGGACACGCCTACGGCTGGGTGTATCCGGGGCCGATGGGGTCGGTGCTGACGCCGGGGCTGATCGGGGTGGACAAGGCGGGCCACCTGCCGAACGCATCGACCTTCTGTGGCAAGTGCGAGAGCGTCTGCCCGGTGAAAATCCCGCTGCCGAAGCTGATGCGGCATTGGCGGGAGCGGGAGTTTGAGCGGCACCTGACGCCCGCGGCGGCGCGGACGAACCTGGGCCTTTGGGCGTTCGTCGCGCGGCGGCCCTCGCTGTACCGGCTGGCGACACGGGCGGCCGCGTTCGGGCTGGGGGCGTTCGGGCGCAGGCGGGGGCGGTTCAACAGCCTGCCGTTTGCCGGCGGCTGGACGAAAGGGCGGGATCTGCCGGCACCCGAGGGCGATACGTTCTTCGCGCGATATGCGCGGGAGCAGAGGGCGGGGCGAGTCTGATGAGCAAGGAGGCGATGCTGACCGCGATCCGGCGGGGGCTGCGGCGCGGACCTCTGCCGCAGGATCAGGCGGCGATGCTGGACGGCCGGCTGGCGGGGCATCCCCGACATCTGATTCCGGCACGGTCGCAGCTGCCGCACCCGCAGCAGGTGGACCTGTTCGTGCGGAATGTGGAGAAGGAATTCGGCACGGTGGACCGGGTTCCCGATATGGATGCAGTGCCGGGCGCGGTGGCGGATTACCTGGCGACGCAGAACCTGCCCGGTTCGCTGGTGA
Source organism: Acetobacteraceae bacterium (assembly GCA_027311485.1). Taxonomy (GTDB): domain Bacteria; phylum Pseudomonadota; class Alphaproteobacteria; order Acetobacterales; family Acetobacteraceae; genus Rhodopila. The sequence goes on along the minus strand of DAICYU010000083.1, from coordinate 4,617 downwards.
TGGCCCCGCACCCGGAACTGCAGGCGATCCCCTGGTCGGCGCGCCCGCTGCTGGATATCCGGGAGGGCCGGGCACAGGCGACGGACGCTGTCAGCGTGCAGCACGGGTTCGCCGGCATTGCCGAGACGGGCACGCTGATGCTGCCGAGCGCGCCGGAGCGGCCGGTGACGCTGAATCTGCTGGCGGATACCGAAATTGTAGTGCTGCGGGCCTCGGCCATCGTCGGCGCCTATGAAGAGGCCTGGGACCGGCTGCGGGCGGAGATCGGGGCGATGCCGCGGAACGTGATGCTCGTGACCGGTCCATCACGCTCGGCGGACATCGAGCAAACGCTGGAGCTGGGTGCGCACGGGCCACGGCGGCTGCATGTGGTGCTGGTGGAGGATGCCGGCGGATAGGGAGCGTTGATGGGCTCTCAGGTGTCGCGTTCGAGGCTGCTTTTCGGGCGCGCAGGGTATCGCGCGGCAGCCCAGCGGGCGGATCGTTGCCAGGTTGTAAAAGTCCTGGCTTAGCCTGGCAATTCAGCGCCGCCCCGCGAGGACACAGACTGACCCGTGTGCCGGTGTGCAGCGAGGCGGAGCCCAGCCAGTGCCGGCATACGGATTGAGGGCCCAACTTGGAGCGCCCGTCTCCAACGAGGTGCGTCGGTGTCGCGCGGTCATCTCCCCCTTCGGCGTACGCTCTGTGTGGCAGCGCTTCTGCAATCAAACATTTACCGAGGTATAGGATGGACCGCCGTACCGTATGTGCTGCTCTGGCCAGTCTTGTCGTCGTGCCAGTGAGCGCATTTGCGCAGGCCCGCTTCTTTCTTGACTATACCCAGGACGCCCTCGACAAGGCCTATGACCAGCGGATCTGGGCGCCCAATGCCCGGCAAGTGATCGCGCGGTATGCCACCGACAGCGCCGCGGTGCGCAAGCGCTTCCCGCCAACAACCGAACGATATGGCCCGACTGAAGCCGAAACTCTCGATATCTTTGCGCCTGCCGGTGCCAGGAACCTCCCGGTGATGGTGTTCGTCCATGGCGGGGCATGGCGCGCGCTCAGCAAGGACGACGCGTCCGCGCCGGCTCCCACATTCATCGAGAATGGTTGCCTCTATGTCGCCCTGAACTTTGCCAACGTCCCCGCCGTGCGTCTTCCGGACATGGCAGAGCAATGTCGGCGGGCCATCCTTTGGGTCCACGAACGCATCGCGGGCTTCGGCGGCGATCCGAACCGCATTTTCGTTGCCGGTCATTCCTCCGGGGCCCATCTCGCGGCCGTGCTGCTCACGACAGATTGGTTCGGCGCTGGCGGCCCGACGGACGTGCTCAAGGGTGGCCTTGTCATGAGTGGGATGTATGAGCTCTATCCGGTGCTGCTTTCGGCACGAAGCGCGTATATCAAGATTTCCGGGAGCGAACTCGCGGCGCTCAGCCCGATGAGACATCTCGATCACCTTTCCGGCCCTGTTATCGTTGTATCCGGTTCGCGCGAAAGCCCCGAATTCCATCGCCAGGCGGCTGAATTCGCCACCGTGCTCGCCGGAATGGGGCGGCTTTCGGCCCGGATCGAAATGGCAGACAAAAACCATTTTGAGGTTCCTGAGGCGCTTAACGATCCGGCAAGCGATGTCTCCAAGACCATCGTGGGGCTGATGCACACAGGTTGAGACGCTCGCGCAGGTGATCATGGCCGCCTTGGCCTGCGCATGATCGCGGGCTGGGGGCCGTTCTTGCAACACAGCAACCGTTACCCATTCGCGCGCTGTCGGGTCGATCACGTCATGCGCGTCGCGGGTGAGCAGCCGGCGTGGCTAGCCGCTCCGTCGGGCGGACGATGACCACGCCGCTTTTGGCCGGCGTTTGGTCATGGCCGTGGCGGAGCGTGACGAGCGGCGCCAGGACGCGCCCTCCCAACGTATGCGCCGCTTATTCCGCCGCGAGGCGCGATTTACCGAGAATTAAGAAATATTCAGCGCACGGCCTCGCCAAGGGCGATGACGACGAGATCGAACCTCCGGATGCAGCAGGCAGAGAGATGATTCGTCCCCGGATCCGGGGTCGGGGTCGAGGCCGAAAGAGGCACCGGCGGCCAGAGCCCGGTTTTCTCAAATGTAAGTCGTGCGCTATGGCAGGTTTATTCTGACAAGCTGGGTGTCCATGGCCACTTTCTTCTCTGCTAAGCGTCTTCGGCTCCAGTCCGCCCGTACGCAGCGGCAAATCGTCTTCCTGCTGGGGGGTGTCGTCGTCGGGGCGGCGGCCGTTGTCCTCGCCATGCTGGCCGACGATGCGCAGCGCCTGTTCCAGGTCGTTATCCACCGTTGGCGATATGCCTCGCTCCTTGTCACGCCGTTCGGCATTGGCATCTCGGCCTGGCTGACCCGGCGGGTCTTTCCCAACTCCCAGGGCAGCGGCATTCCCCAGGCTATCGCCGCCAGGCAGCTTCAAAGCCAAAGGGCACGCGGCAGTCTGGTTTCGATCCGGATCGCTATCGGGAAGATTCTGCTGACCCTGTTCGGGCTGCTCTGCGGCGCCTCCATCGGCCGGGAGGGGCCGACGGTGCAGGTCGGCGCCTCGATCATGTTCGCGATCGGCCGCCTGTCGCCGCGCCGGCAGGCCGGGCTGATCCTGGCCGGTGCTTCGGCTGGCATCGCAGCCGCCTTCAACACACCGATGGCTGGCATCGTGTTCGGA
>DAICYU010000083.1:0-1929 GCA_027311485.1 Acetobacteraceae bacterium | reverse complement strand
GAGCCGCGCTTTCGACGTTACCTCAAGCGGTTTACTGCTTGGCGGCATCATCGCCGCGGGCCTGACCTCCCTGGCCCTTCTCGGCGACTACACCTATTTCGGCACCACCTCCGCAACGCTGCATTCGGCCTCCGCATGGCTGGCTGTGCCGGTCTGTGGTGTCATCGGGGGGCTGCTGGGGGGTGTGTTCAGCCGCATCCTGATTGAGGTCGGCGCAGGGCTGCCAGGGGCGATCGGACGCGCCATCAATCGCCATCCGATCCTCTTCGCCGTGGCGTGCGCGTTGGGCACGGCGTTCTGTGGCCTCGCCTCCGGCGACACGATCTACGGCACGGGCTACGGCCAGGTGAAAGCGCTTCTTGACCATGGTGTGCCGCTGCCGCAGTCCTTTGGCCTGCTCAAGATGGCCGCGACGACACTGGCGTCGATCAGCGGGATCCCGGGCGGCATCTTCTCGCCTTCCCTGGCGGTTGGCGCCGGGATCGGGTTCAACCTCTCCACCCTCTTCCCTGGAGCGCCCGTAGAGGCGCTGGTCCTGCTCGGCATGGTGGCCTACTTCGCAGGCGTGGTGCAGGCTCCCATCACGGCATTTGTCATCGTCACGGAGATGACCAACGATCACGCCATGGTCGTCCCGCTGATGGCCGCGGCGTTCATCGGCTACGGGGCATCCCGGCTGGTCTGCCACGAGGGCGTCTATCATGCGCTGTCCAAAAACTTCCTGGCTGCCGCACGCACGCTGGAGCTTTCCTCGCCCACCCCTGGCCGGAAGACCGCGCCTGCGGGAGAGAGAACGGGAGCGCCACCCCCGCCCGCGAACCTGGTCGGGTAAACCGGCCGCCTCGGCAGCATCAGTGCTTGGGGCCGGGGCAGGAATTCCGGACTTGAATCGTTCGGCCATTCGGTCAGGCAACATTGCACTTTCCCGATGCGGCTCGCTGGGAGGCGGGCCGCATCGCCGTGCGTTATCTCCCGTAGAGGAGCAGACTATGAACCGGACGGTGAACAAGTGCGTCACCAACGGCCGGAATAAAGGAGGGACCAACCATGTCGATCCGCACGCTTGCCGAGGCGATCTCCCACTATGGCCCTGAGGCCTATCTACTGACGGTCGCGAAAGATGGCCCGCATACCAGCAATGTGACGATCAAGCTTCATGGCGACCACATCGGCTGCAGCCTGGGTGTATCCGCCGCCAGGAACATCGCGCGGGAGCCCAACGTGTCGTTGTTCTGGCCACCCACAGAACCCGGCGGCTACGCCTTGATCGTCAATGGTTCGGCGGCGAGCGAGCACCGGCCGATGGGCGTGACGGCGGCAAAGATCACGACCACGAAATCGGTGTTGCATCGTCCGGGTCCCAAGCCCGACGACAGCGACGGGCCATGCGCGTCCGACTGTCGCCGGCTGACGCGGTGAGCCATCGGGTGGCCGCTGACGTGACCTGATGCCCGTCGCTATTCAGGATTTCCGCACGCGGGTTAAAGGTGCGTCCGCGGTGCCAAGAGGGAAGCATTCAGCCAAGGCAAGGAGAGGAATCCGCCGATGCATGAACTGGACGCTTTCATTGACGGGTTGCCGAAGGCGGAACTGCACATGCATCTGGAGGGGAGTCTCGAGCCGGAGCTGATACTCGATTTGAGCCGCCGGAACGGAGTGACCTTACCCTGGGCGAGTGCCGACGCGCTAAGAGCCGCCTACCACTTCAGCGACCTGCAGTCGTTCCTCGATCTGTATTGGACGGGCTGCCAGGTGCTGATGCACGAGCAAGATTTCTACGACATGACCATGGCATATCTCCGCCGTGCCCGAGCGGACAATGTGTTGCATGCCGAGCTGTTTCTGGGCCTGCAGAATTTCACGTTGCGGGGAATCGATGCTGCAACGGTGATGCTCGGCGTAAAGCGTGCTTTCACGGATGCTGCGACT
>DAICYU010000839.1 GCA_027311485.1 Acetobacteraceae bacterium | reverse complement strand
GAAGTTATTCTGGCGATTGATGGACCGATCGCTTTGGCCTCCTGCGTCGATGGCGCGGTGGGCTGCGAGAGCCAGTCGCTTTGCCCCGTGGCGGGCCGCTGGGACCCGGTGAATGACGCCATCCGCGAGGCGCTGACCGGTATTAGTTTGGCAGATATGGAGGAGGCCGCCATTCCGCGGGCCTTCCGTCTCCCGGTGGAGCTTTCCACCGCAATTGCAGGCGAATGAGGATATAATGGCCGCTGTTATTGAAACTCTGGAAACCGTTGATGCGCTGGCAGCGCAGAAATATAAATACGGTTTTGAGACCAACATTGCGATGGATGCCTTCCCGAAAGGGCTGAACGAGGACATCGTGCGGCTGATTTCGGCGAAAAAGGATGAGCCGGAATGGATGCTGGAATGGCGTCTGAAAGCCTATGCCCTGTGGCGCACCATGGAGGAGCCCGATTGGGCGCGCATCAAGCATCCGCCGATTGATTATGAAAATCTGTATTACTATGCAGCGCCCTCCGGCCCGGCCCCGAAGTCGCTTGAGGATGTGGACC
>DAICYU010000838.1 GCA_027311485.1 Acetobacteraceae bacterium | reverse complement strand
AGCGCGTGGTTGCAAGTGCAAGTGTTGAACTGCTTACAAAGTAATGAATGCCCGGACATAATGTAATAGCGATACCGAGAGCTGGTAGCGACAGCCCAGGGCCTAACGACCCGGCGCCCGGTGCCGGCTTGGCATCTCGGCGGAAAGTTTACACTGTATCAACACCTTAACAGCCCTCCACCCTCGGTTTTGGGGGCGACATCGGCTGAAGCTGCGTCGGGTGCTGCCGGGGACACGGCCAAGCATGATCGGGTCAACCTGACCCGATCATGATCTCAGGGAACCCGCCTCACGGCCCGGGGCGGCCTGTCTGTCAACGCGGACGCGCCGGCCTTCCACCTGGGAAAGGCCGGCGCGCCAGGGTTCAGGCTGCCGGTGTGTGCCGGCCTGGCCCCGCTTGCGGGAACCAGGCCGGATGAACGGCCGTCAGGCCGCTACAAGCTCGGGTTTGGCGGCGACGTTGCGGCGGGCGGCCGTGCGCACCAGGAACGGCGAAAGCCGCCGTGACGCGAAACCAGCCCCATAGGCGAAGCGCATCAGCGGGCCGAA
>DAICYU010000837.1 GCA_027311485.1 Acetobacteraceae bacterium | reverse complement strand
GCGTGCGCCGGCTGGTTCGCGCCGACGACGGCACCGAGGCGCCCTACGACCGCCTGCTGCTGGCCACCGGCTCCAACCCATTCATCCTGCCGGTGCCGGGAAACGACCTGGAGGGAGTGATCGCCTACCGCGACATCGACGACACGGAAACCATGATCGAGACCGCGAAGACGCACAGGCACGCGGTGGTCATTGGCGGCGGCCTGCTGGGGCTGGAAGCGGCCAACGGCCTGATGCTGCGCGGCATGGACGTGACCGTGGTGCACATCATGCCGTGGCTGATGGAGCGCCAGCTCGACGATGTGGCGGGCAAGTTGCTGCAGAAGTCGCTGGAAGACCGCGGCCTGAAATTCCGCATCGGCGCGCAGACGCAAGCCTTGCTCGGAAGCGAATTGGGCCGCGTGCGCGCGGTGCAGTTCAAGGACGGCACGGAGATTCCGGCCGACTTGGTGGTGATGGCCGCGGGCATCCGCCCCAACACCGCGCTGGCGGAGAAGGCCGGCCTGCACTGCAACCGCGGCATCGTCGTCAGCGACACGCTGCAGACCATCACCGAC
>DAICYU010000836.1 GCA_027311485.1 Acetobacteraceae bacterium | reverse complement strand
CCTCGTCAGGCGAGCCGCGGAGCCGCACCACGTCGTCAATCACGAACCGACCCACCGGCGTTTTCGTCATACGCCAGCCCACCGTCCAATCTGGATCGCGGGTGCCGAGAGCCTTGGTGGCGGCGAGGTCCCAGGCGCGCACCGACTTGCCTGGAATCGACGCAGGGACGGCCTCGATCAGCGCCGTCTTGAACAGCGCGCCATCGGGGGGGCGTGGCGATTGCTGGAACAACGCGGCCCAGTCGCGCTCGCCAAGTGCGCGGCGCTTGTCGGCAAGCTGATCGCCAGATTCCCACTCAGGCCAAAGCGGCGTGCCGATTTCCCGGCCGAGCGGATCACCAGCTTCGGCCAGGGCCGGCAATTTCAGCACCCGCCAGCGATCGGGATCGTCCAACAGCAGTCGGCCGGCGAGGTCATCCTCGTGCCAGCGCGTCATAATCAGCACGATCCGGCCGCCAGGCTTGAGGCGCGTCACCAGATCGGCGCGAAACCAGTTGTAGGCGATGTCCCGGATGCGCTCGGAATCCGCATCCTCGCGGGACTTGACCGGGTCATCG
>DAICYU010000835.1:301-569 GCA_027311485.1 Acetobacteraceae bacterium | reverse complement strand
AGGTGGAAAGCCGGGCGCAGATGAATATGCTGCCACGTTTGAAACCCCGCGAATTTTACGATCTGGTGATTGAAGTGGCGATTGTCCGGCCTGGCCCGATTCAAGGTGACATGGTGCACCCGTATCTGCGCCGGCGTTCGGGCGCCGAGGAAGTACAATATCCACTGCGGCAAGGCGGGTTGCCCAACGAGCTTTGCGAGATTCTAAAAAAAACCAAAGGCGTGCCGTTGTTTCAGGATACGGTCCGGCCCAATTCCAATCGTCCTGC
>DAICYU010000835.1:0-291 GCA_027311485.1 Acetobacteraceae bacterium | reverse complement strand
AGGCGATGCGCATTGCGATGGTGGCCGCGCAATTCAGCGCCGAGGAGGCCAACGGGTTGCGGCGCGCCATGGCCACATTCCGCAATATCGGCACCATGCAGCATTTTAAAGACCTGATGGTGGAGCGCATGGTGGCGCGCGGCTATGAACGACCTTTCGCTGAAGCCTGTTTCAGACAGATCGAGGGGTTCGGCAGTTATGGATTTCCCGAGAGCCATGCGGCGAGTTTTGCATTATTAGTGTATGCTTCGGCCTGGCTGAAATGCCACCACCCGGCGGAATTCGCCGCCG
>DAICYU010000834.1 GCA_027311485.1 Acetobacteraceae bacterium | reverse complement strand
CCCTCGCCGCAGCGCATGCGGCGTTCGGCTTCTGGGCGGGAGCCGCGGAAGCCGCGATCCTGACCCTCGCACTCTGGCGCATCCGCCCGTTCGGCCCGGCGCGCGCCGCGCTGGCGGATGCGGCGCTGGCGCTCGCCGAACTGGCCCGCGACCTTGCCGAACGCGAGGCGGATCCCGGCGGCGAGACCGGGTTCGACCTGCACGCCCGCGGCCATCGCCGGGCGGTGCGCGAGGCGATCGAGCGCGCCCGCGCCGTGATCCTGGCCACGCTGCGCCGGCGCGGCGCCGCCAGCCAGCGGGCGAACGTGCTCGTGCTCCGCATCGCCACGTTCGACCAGCTGTTCGGCGCGCTGATCGCGCTGGTGGTCGGCTCCATGGTCGGCGGCGGTATCTTCTCGCTACCCCAGAACATCGCCGCCAGCGCCAGCGCCGGCGCCACCCTGATCGGCTGGCTGATCACCGGGGTCGGCATGCTGACCCTGGCGTTCGTGTTCCAGACCCTGGCCAACCGCAAGCCCGAACTCGACGGCGGGGTGTACGCCTACGCCAAAGCCGGTTTCGGCGACTACA
>DAICYU010000833.1 GCA_027311485.1 Acetobacteraceae bacterium | reverse complement strand
AAGCCACCAATATCGTGCAGCTCAACGCCCGGGTGACAGGATTTCTGGAAAGCCAGAATTTCAAGGATGGCGAGGAGGTCAAGCAGGGGCAACTGCTCTATGTGATCGAGCAAGCGCCCTACCAGGCCGCAGTGGCGCAGGCGCAGGCGCAGTTGGAGCAGGCCGAGGCGCAGGCGCGCAATGCCAATATCACGCTGGCACGCGCCCAGGCGCTGCTGCGTACGCCGGCGGGACAACAATCGACCGTTGATGCTGCCGAAGCGACCGCGTTGAGCGACAAAGCCCAGATTGATGTGGCCAAAGCGCAATTACAGACCGCCCAGATTAATTTGAGCTATACCGAAATACGTTCGCCTCTGGACGGGCAGATTAGCGCTACCAGCGTGAATGTTGGCAATGTGGTGGGGCCCACCAGCGGGACGCTGGCGACCATCGTCAGCCAAGACCCGACTTATGTCACCTTCGCCCTGCCGGTGGTGGATGCGCTGAAATTCCGCGCCAATGCGGCAAGCCAAGGCGGGATTGCAGGGATTGATCTGCTGTTGCAGCTGCCAGATGGGCGGATGTACA
>DAICYU010000832.1 GCA_027311485.1 Acetobacteraceae bacterium | reverse complement strand
ATCGGTGATTCCGCTGCTGGCCGTGCCGGTATCCATCATCGGCACCTTCTCGCTGCTGCTGGTCTTTGGCTACTCCATCAACGCGCTGTCGCTGTTCGGCATGGTGCTGGCCATCGGCATCGTGGTCGACGACGCCATCGTGGTGGTGGAGAACGTCGAGCGCAATATCGAGGCCGGCCTGTCGCCGCGCGAGGCCACCTACCGGGCCATGCGCGAGGTGAGCGGCCCCATCATCGCCATCGCGCTGACGCTGTGCGCGGTGTTCGTGCCGCTGGCCTTCATGACCGGGCTCTCGGGCCAGTTCTACAAGCAGTTCGCAGTGACCATCGCCATTTCGACGGTGATCTCGGCCTTCAACTCCCTGACGCTCTCGCCGGCCATGTCGGCCCTGCTGCTCAAGCCGCACAGCGAGCAGACCGACTGGCTGTCGCGCGCCATGCACAAGGTGCTCGGCCCGTTCTTTCGCGCGTTCAACCGCGCCTTCGGCCGGGCCTCGGAACGCTACGCCGACGGGGTTGGCGGCGTGCTGCGCCGCAAGGGCTCCTCGATGCTGGTCTACGCGATGCTGCTGGCCCTGAC
>DAICYU010000831.1 GCA_027311485.1 Acetobacteraceae bacterium | reverse complement strand
AAGGGGCGCAAGCCGCCGTCGGGGGTGTCAGCGGGATAATCCTCGATCACCATGCCGGATGGCAGGTCGGCGCGTTGTTCCGATCCAGGACCGGCCTGCAGGCTGATCAGCCGCACGCCAGGCAACTGCGCGATGTCCCGCAGCATCGTGACCGGGAACGAACGCCCTAACGCCTGCCGTTGCGCGCTGCCATGCCAACACACGCCGATGCGGAAGCCGTGCCTGCCAATCCGCCCCAGCCACGCGCTGACACGGGCGGGATCGGCATGAAGATACGGCACGTCATGCGGAACGGTCTCCAGCGTCGTTGCGAACGCCAGCGGCAGGCTCATCAGCGGGCAATGCAGGTCGTATCGCGCCGGGACCTCATCTTCGTTCAATAACGAAATACCGGCGCCGAGACTTTGCAGAACCTCTCGCAGCACCGCCGGCGCGGCCAGGGCGACAGAAGCTCCGGCGGCTTCGGCCCGTTTCGCATAGCGGCAGAATTGGATCATGTCGCCCAGGAACAGTTCCGGGTGAATGAACAGCGTCCTGCCGGCCAGATTGTCTCGTCCCAGCCAGGGCGGACGGCGGAAGGTTCGCGGCGGAGGAA
>DAICYU010000830.1:324-607 GCA_027311485.1 Acetobacteraceae bacterium | reverse complement strand
TTGTCAAGGTATTGGCACAGTCGAGAGGTGGACGCTTTTTTCCGAAATACAGGGCTGTTTTGAGCAGGCGTGCCATTCCGCCGCAAACCGTTCCGCCATGGCGAGCAGTTGCCTCTCCCATGCAGCAACTTGCGTGAGCCAATCCGTCTGATGCCCGCGTGCATCATTCTTCTTTGTATTTCGCAACAATAGAACACAAACAAGGTCACGCAGCAGATGATGATACCAACGTGGCTTCATGCCCTTTCCATTGCCTACCTGGCGTTCGGCGCCGTGTGCGCCA
>DAICYU010000830.1:0-314 GCA_027311485.1 Acetobacteraceae bacterium | reverse complement strand
CGGTGACGGCCCTGTTCGGCACCGGCTGGATCGTCTGGCAATATTTCACCTATGGCCGGCTGGCGACGCACGCGAAGATGCATGCGGCCATGGAGAAGGACGAAACGCCGCCGAACAAGCGGCTGACCCCGTTTCCGGTGATGGTGGGCAACGGCGCCCTGCATTGCGGCAGCGGCTGCACGCTGGGTGACATCTGCGCCGAATGGCTGGTGTTTGCCGTGCCGGCGATTGCCGTCGCGTTCGGCTGGCATGGCATCTTCGGCGACCGGATCTTCGCGGTCTGGATCGTGGATTATCTGTTCGCCTACGCCTTC
>DAICYU010000082.1 GCA_027311485.1 Acetobacteraceae bacterium | reverse complement strand
CGATTTTGCCCGGGCTGTCGACCACATGCTTGAGTGGCGCGCCCGGGCCTGAACCGTCTCGTTAGACCGAGATGTGTTCCAATATCGCGCGCCGCTGGTTGATCCCCCAGACGGCGATCATCAAAGCGGGGATCAGCGCGCCCGGCACCATAACGTAGGCATACCAGCCGGCGTGTCCGAACGCTGCGGTGCTGGTGAACAGCCATCCGGCAACGATCGGTCCGAAGACCGCACCAAGGTGCCCGAAGCCGTCGGTCAACCCCGTTCCCGTGGCACGTAGCCGAGTCGGGTAGCTCGCGGCCGTATAGTTATACATGCTGAACAGCCAGACTTCGGTGGCACCCCAGGAAAGCGTCACCAATACGTATGATGCGGTGACGGTATGAACGAAATACAGGATCGTCAACATCACCGCCGTGATGATCGCGCTCACCATAATAATGGCTCGGCGTTCAACCGCCTCTCCGAGGAACGCGCAAATGGCGAGGCCGCCGCCGCCGCCAAGGCTGGACGACACCAGGATCACGCCGAATGCCTGGTCGGCGCTAAGCCCAAAGCCGCGCAACAATAAGGTTTCGTAGCCGCCGAAACCATAAATCATACCGCTGTAGCCAAGCGTCCAGGCGATCAGTAGAATGATACTGCGACGGCCATATTCGCCGCGAAACAGCTCTCGTATCGGGACGTGCTGCGTCGTTGTCACGGCGTAGCGGTCATAATCGGGCTCCGGCAGGCTGTCACGGCCACTGCGTCGCAGGCATTCAGCCTCCAGGCGAGCGGTGACCTGCTCCGCTTCCTCATGCCGACCGTGCGATTCTAGCCAGCGCGGCGACTCCGGAATGATCCAGGCCAGCGGAACCAGCACTACCAATGAGACGACACAGTAAAAATTGATATACAGGCCGTAATGAGCCGGTATCCACAGGATCGCCGGAATGTTGCCCAACAGGCCATATATCGCAACAGCCAGGACCTGGGAGCCAAGCATTACACGCCCCCGGTCCTTAGGGGGAATGAACTCGCCCATATACACGACGTTGACCGACAGGACACCACCCAGCCCGATGGCGGACAGGCCAAAGAATACCATCAACAGGGCAAAGTTGTCGGTCATCGACGTCGGCCACATGAGCAGTGCGATCGTCAGCGTCGAAAGCAGCAGCGCCACCCGCCGTCCCCAACGGTCGGCGATCATGCCTATAAGATACTCACCCACCAGGATCCCGACGCCGAACTGCATCGCGAGCAGAAATGAAAACGCGGTCATGCCGAAGGCGTGCCGCGGCAGCCACACATACGGATAGACTTTGGCGGGAATGCCGTCCGCCGCGATAATCACGCCCCAGAACAACTGGCTTATCAGTGCCAATCGCCATTGCACCCAGGTCAGCGGCAATCGATCAATCCGGGCGGCTATCTGCCCGGTGCGGCTTGCCTGGATGTTCTCGACCATGGTGCGGCCTTTTCCTGCGTTTCCGCTCGCATCAACGGAGGTCCGCACGAAAGGTTGCCCAGCCGCGTCTGAATTCGCGGTAAAACGAATACTTACGGTTTAGCCATCAAGCATCGCGACGGAACCGGACAAGCATCGCGACGGAACCGGAACATACTGAACAAGATCGGTCATTCGTATCATCCGAGATCATAGGGCGGCGGCCGCGGCGCACATGCCACCCCTGTAACGGTCCTACGCTCCGGTCCAGGCGCGCCCCCATTTGTCATCAAACACGACATCGGTGAGAGGCGCCCGGCGCACGGGTCCAAATTTGCCTTTCGGAAATCCAACCGGCAGGATTGCATACGAGTGGTAGTCGCTCGGGATGCCCATCGCGGCCTCGGCTTCCTGCTCGTGCAGCAGATACAGGGTTGTCAGCGTCGCACCCAGCCCGACCGCCCGCGCCGCAAGCAACATGTTCTGCACCGCCGGGAAGATCGACGCGCCGGAGCCGCGCGGTCCGGCCCAGCAGGGCACGATCCATACCGGCGCCTCATGGATATGATCGGCCAGATATTCCGCTGCCGCAAGCAGGCGTTCGAACTGTTCGGCTGACATGCCCGGTGAGGGGCCACCCGACCGGTAGCGCGGCCCCACGGTTTCATGCCAGCCCTTCCGATACCAGACAGCGGCGGCTTCCTTGATGGCCGGATCGCGGATCAGCAAAAAGCGCCAGGACTGCACGTTGCCGCCATTGGCCGCACACGCACCGGCTTCGAGCACCTGGGTGAGCAACGTGTTCGGGATCGGATCCGGCTTCAGCCGCCGCATGGAGCGCGTCGTGCGCATGATCTCGAATAGGTCGAAGGTGTCGGCCATCGTCGGGTTCCCACGAGATCGATCCGGGCTCATCCGACGGATCGGGGTTGATTCAACCTGTTCGGCACGAAGCGCATCGCTGCGCGCCGCTTCTGGCGGCTGGTGGAAGGCTCCGGCGAATAGGTGCCCCTGTCAATGGCAGGCCGGCGTGAACCACGCAGCCGCCACACCGACCGGCAGCACCGTTCGGATGCCAAAAAGCCGGCCTAGTCGGGCTTGTCGCGTGAGGATGACGGAGCCAGCGCCCGCCAGCGGGCGACCGCCGCGCCATGAGCCTGATAGTTGCGGGAAAACACGTGGCCTCCGGTCCCGTCCGCAACGAAATACAGATCGTCGCTGTCAGCCGGATGCAGTACCGCACGGATACTGTCCAGCCCGGGCGAACAGATGGGCGACGGCGGCAATCCGTTCACGCGATACGTATTATAAGGGCCGTCGCGGTCCAGCTCCGACCGGGTCAGCCCGTGGTCGAGCAGACCGGTACCGTCGCTGGCCGCATACACGACGGTCGGATCAGCCTGCAGGCGCATGCCCAACCGTAGCCGGTTCAGATAGACAGCGGCGACGTGCGGACGCTCCTGCGGTTTTGCCGTCTCGCGTTCGACGATGCTGGCCAGGATCAACGCGTCCTGCGCGGTCGCCAGCGGCAATCCCGGCGCGCGATCAGCCCACGCCGCGGCCAGGGCCTTTGCCATCGCAGCCTCGGCACGTCCCAGCACGCGCGACCGCTCGGCGCCATATTCGTAATCATAGGTCTGCGGCAGAACGCTGCCCTCTGGGATGGCCGGAACCGCCCCGGTCATCGCATCGGCATGCGAGAGGACACCCGAAATCTGCTTGGCGGTCAGCCCCTCGACAATTGTCAAATGATGCTCGACGGGGCGCGCTGTACGCAGCACCGCCAGTACCTGCTCCACGGAGGCATGGGCCGGAAACATGAACTCCGCCGCGCGCAGCGGGCCGTCATGCCGGCTGGCCCAGACCGCAGCACGAAACAAGCCAGGCCAGGCAATGATGCCGTCGGATGCAAGCACCTGAGCAAGCTGATCAGTGCTTCCATGTGGAATAACAACTGCCCGGGACTCAGGCAGTGGGCCAGCTTGATTCAACGCCTGCGCCCACCAGCGCCAACCTCCAAACCCTGCGGCGCCAAGCAGGCTGGCCGCGATCAGGCCGCCCAGGCCCAGCCGCCGCCAGCGCCGCCGCGGCAGATCAGGCAGCGGCGCGGAAGATGACAGAGGCGTTGGTGCCGCCGAAGCCGAAGCTGTTAGAGAGGGCGATTTTGATCCGACGTTCCTGTGCCGTCTTCGCCACCCGATCAATCACACTCTCCCTGCTCGGGTGCTCCAGGTTAAGAGTCGGCGGAGCAACCCCGTCACGAATCGCCAGGATGGAGAAAATTGCCTCGACCGCACCGGCCGCACCCAACAGGTGACCGGTCGCTGACTTAGTCGACGACATCGCCAGGTTGCGGGCGTGTTCACCGAACAGCCGCTCCACCGCCTCAAGCTCCAGATCGTCACCCAGCGGCGTCGAGGTGCCGTGCGCGTTGATGTACTGGATGTCCTCAAGGCGGATGCCGCCGTTCTTCATCGCCGCACGCATGGACCTGAAGGCGCCGTCATGACCCTCAGCCGGGGCGGTGATGTGGTAGGCATCCCCCGACATGCCGTAGCCGGAAACCTCGGCATAAATTTTGGCGCCACGCCGCTTGGCGTGCTCATATTCCTCAAGCACCACGCAGCCCGCGCCCTCGCTCATGACAAAGCCGTCGCGGTCCTTGTCCCATGGGCGGGATGCCTGCGACGGACGGTCATTGAAACCGGTGGACAACGCCCGGGAGGCGCAGAAGCCGGCAATGCCAAGTTCGCAGACGGTCGCTTCCGAGCCGCCAGCCACCATCACGTCGGCATCGCCGAGCGCGATCAAGCGAGAGGCATCGCCGATGGCATGCACGCCGGTGGCGCATGCCGTCACCACCGAATGGTTCGGTCCCTTGAAGCCGAAGCGGATCGACAAGTGGCCGGACGCCAGGTTGCCGAGCGCCGAAGGAATGAAAAACGGCGAAAGTCGCCGGGCCTTTCCCTGATAAACCAGGATCGAAGCCTGGTAGACGGTTTCCAGCCCGCCGATTCCGGAACCGATCATAACCCCTGTGGCACAGCGGTCATCCTCGGTTTCCGGAACCCAGCCGGAGTCCTCAACCGCTTGGCTGCCGGCAACCATCGCCAGATGGATGAAGCGATCCATCTTTTTCTGGTCTTTGACCGGAACCCATTCGCTGATGTCCAGCCCGCCAGTTGCTTTGGTGCCGGCGGGAACCTCTCCGGCAACCTTGCAGGGCAGGTCCTTCGTATCGAAGGCCTGGATAGCGCCGATGCCGGATTCGGCGTTGATCAATCGACGCCAGACGTGCTCCACGCCCACGCCAAGGGGACAGGCTATCCCCATGCCCGTCACCACGACACGCCGCATCACAGCAAGCCTTTCACGTTGTGATCTTACGCCGAACTTATTTGTTCTGCTTTTCGATATAGTCGATCGCGTCCTTCACGGTCGCGATCTTCTCCGCGGCGTCCTCGGGGATTTCGACGTTGAACGCTTCCTCGAAGGCCATGACCAATTCCACGGTATCCAGGCTGTCAGCACCCAGATCATCGATAAAGGACGCCTCGGGGGTCACCTTGGCTTCATCAACACCAAGATGCTCCACAACGATCTGCTTGATCTTGTCAGCAACCTCGCTCATCGGCTCCGCAACTCCTGCACTCGTAACGGTTAAAGTTTCGCCCGGCTTGTTCCGCGCCCGGCGTGATATCCCGGTTCGTGGAGAGAGCCCGCGCCTTGGGCGATGACGGGGCGCTTAGCATGGTTTCCCAAATGCGGGAAAGGTTGGCGGGTCGTTAAACGCGGTTCTAAATCATCGCCATCCCGCCATTCACATGGAGTGTGGCGCCAGTGACCCAGCCCGCCTCATCCGATGCCAGATAGGCAACCGCAGCAGCAATGTCAGCCGGCTGACCCAAACGACGCAGCGGAATCGATTCGGACAGCTTGGTCTTTTGTGCTTCAGCCAATGCATCGGTCATGGCGGTAACAACGAACCCGGGAGCCACCACGTTCACGGTGATGCCACGGGAAGCGACTTCCTGCGCCAGAGCCTTGCTCATGCCAACGAGACCGGCCTTGGCGGCGGCATAGTTCGCCTGGCCGGCGTTGCCGGTGGCGCCAACGATGGAGGAAATATTGACAATCCGTCCGGCCCGGCGGCGCAGCATGCCGCGCAACGCCGCGCGGGCAAGGCGGAACGGCGCCGACAGATCGACGTCCAGGACCGCCTGCCAATCCTGGTCGGACATGCGAAGCGCCAGCATGTCGCGGGTCATGCCGGCGTTGTTCACCAATATATGCAGCGGGCCAGCAGCGGCTTCCGCAGCCTCGATCAGCGAATCGGACTCCGCCGCATCACGCAGGTCGGCCGGGCAGACATGGACACGTTCCCCGAGTTCCGCCGCCAGCGTATCCAGCGCGTCGCGTCGCGTGCCGGACAGGACGACGATGGCTCCCTGTACGTGCAACGTGCGCGCGATCGCCGCGCCGATGCCGCCCGAGGCACCGGTGACCAGTGCGGCCTTGCCGTCCAATCGGAACATCGACGC
Source organism: Acetobacteraceae bacterium (assembly GCA_027311485.1). GTDB lineage: Bacteria > Pseudomonadota > Alphaproteobacteria > Acetobacterales > Acetobacteraceae > Rhodopila. The sequence goes on along the minus strand of DAICYU010000082.1, from coordinate 5,274 downwards.
TTCCTTCCGTTCAGGCGATGCTTTTCAGCACCGCTTCGATTTCCGCCGGGGTGCCGGCGGCCATGCCGGTCGCGTCCGGGGCAATCCGTTTAATCAAACCGGTCAAGACCTTACCGGCGCCCAGTTCGACAAATCCGTCCACACCCATCGCGGTCATAGCGGCAACACACTCACGCCAGCGCACGGTCGCCGTCACCTGCTGGACCAGCAAGTCCCGGAGGCGCGTCGGATCAGATTCCCGCTTGGCCGAGACGTTCGCGACCAGCGGCACGGACGGCGCCTTGGGCGGGTTCTTCTCAAGCGCCTCCTGCATGGCATCAGCAGCCGGGGCCATCAACGCGCAATGGAACGGCGCCGATACAGGCAACAGCATCGCTCGGCGGATGCCTTTGGTCTTGGCAATCTCCACCGCGCGCTCCACCGCGCTGCGATGGCCCGAGATCACGACCTGACCGCCGCCATTATCGTTCGCGGCCTCCAACACGTCCGTATTGCCGGTTTCCGGCTCAACGGCCGCTTCGGCGCAGATCGCATGCGCCTGCTCCAGTTCCGCACCCAGCAGCGCCGCCATGGCCCCCATGCCTGCGGGCACCGCCTTCTGCATCGCCTGGCCACGCAGTTTCAACAGCTTGGCGGCGTCGGCGACACTGAACGCGCCGGCGGCCGCCAGGGCGCTGTATTCGCCCAGGGAGTGCCCGGCGACAACGAGCGCCTTGGCCGCCAGCGTGAAATTGCCTTCCTTTTCTAGCACCCGCAGCACCGCCATGGAATGCGCCATCAGCGCAGGCTGGGTGTTCTCGGTCAGCGTCAGCTCCTCGGCCGGCCCTTCGAACATCAGTTTCGACAGGTTCTGCCGGAGCGTCTCATTCACTTCCTCGAACACCTCGCGTGCAGGCGCAAAGGCGGCGGCAAGGTCCCGGCCCATACCGACGGCCTGACTACCCTGGCCAGGGAAGATGAACGCGCGGACGAGCATAAGATTCGATCAGCCCCAGAGTAACGGAACAGTAGGATTGGCGCGGGGGCGTAGCGGCGGGTCACCCACCTGTCAAGGAATGCCTTAAACGGATTCCCTCCAGCGACACCCAGGTATGCATTAAAGGCGTCGTCCCTCCCTAACCCGGGCCTCAAATAACTTGACAACCGGCCGCGTCATCGATCTTGTCGAATGTGAGATTATAACGAAACGACGAGGGTAACGGTGCTGACAATCGGGCGGTTCCGAGGTTCCCCACGGCGTGTCGCTATCCAGTTGGGCGCCGCCGCGGCTGCCTGTGCGATATCATGCACCGCGCAGGCGCAAACCAACCTTATAACCAATGGCAGCTTCGCGGCGCTGACGCTGACATCTGGCGGCGGCGCGGCGAACTATTCGGCGGAATTCGGCACCAGCAACAACGGATTTACCCCAACAGTCCAGATTACCGGGTGGACCACCGCCGGCTATAATTTTGTCTTCTTGCCTAATACCGCCGACACTTCCGGGGCTACCGGTCAGTATGGCGCGCTGCATCTCTGGGGGCCAAACGGCGGAACCGGGTCTTCCACCTACTCGAACAACGGCTTCACGCCGACAGCCAGTCCAACCGGCGGCAATTTCATTGGCGCCGACAGTGCCTACGAAGTCAGCCCGATTTCCACCACTGTCAACGGCCTGACCCCGAACAAGGTCGTGGCCATCTCGTTCGCCTGGGCCGGGGCCCAGCAGTCCGGTTTCTCAAGGGCGACAACCGAGAAATGGACCGTTGCCCTGACTGACGGGACGGCTACCACGACGCACACAACGCAGGTCATCTCGGTTGTCAACCACGGGTTCTCCGGCTGGCTTCAAAGCACCTTCTACTTTCTCCCGACCAGCACGTCGGAGACATTGTCGTTTCTGGCAACCGGTACGCCGTCAGGGGTTCCCCCTTTTGCGCTGCTGGCCAACGTGTCGGCGGTCACGGTGCCCGAACCGACCGGCCTGGCTCTGATGCTGTCCGGACTGATCGGCCTGGTCGGCGCCGCGCGCTTCTACCGCCGCGGTCCGGCGCGGACAGTTCGCCGCTAATGGTCGAAGCCTGACACCTGTTACCGCGGCACGAGCACTTACAACCAGCGTATGCGCCTATGCCTCATGCGTCCTCTCCACCCAGCAACCAGGCACACCTGCGTCATCCCGCGGCGGCACGTTCCAGCGCGGCAATGTCCAGTTTGGTCATCCCTTGCATGGCGGCGAAAACACGGCCCGAGACGGCGGGGTCTGGATTGCCCAGAAGACGCGGCAGAGCCTCGGGCACAATTTGCCAAGGCACGCCCCATCTGTCGCGTAGCCAGCCACACATGATATCCGACCCTCCATCGGCAGTAAGCGCCGTCCACAGCTGATCGACCTCCGCCTGGTCGACGCACTGGACAGAGATGGAGGCGGCCGTTCCATAATTCGCTGGCGTGCCGCCGTTCAACGCCTGGAAGCTCTGACCACCGAGGGTGAAGCTCATCATGATCACATCGCCCGCCTTCCCGCCGGGCCAATTCCCTGGCGCGCGCTGGATGTTCTCAATGCTGGAGCCGGGCACGAGAGAGACATAGAGGCGGACGGCCGCCTCCACATCTTTCCCAAACCAGAGGCAGGTTCTGACTTTCGACATTGATATGTCTCCTCTCTACCTGAACATCGGCGTTTGGTGCGGGTACCCAGCGTGACGGTAAACCGCTGACTTAGCATGCAACAGGGCAGCGTTCGCCCTTCAAGGTCATCAGGCGCGCTGGCCGGGATCAATCCACCGCAGCACTGCTGCCGCAGCTTCAGCGGCCGGAGTGCCACGGTCCGGGCGAAGATGGGCCAGCGCTTCCACACAGGCGCGTCGTTGTTCGGCGATGGCGTCCTGATCCGTCAGCAACCGATGCAGCGCCGCCGCCAACCGGTCCGGCGTCGCGTCATACTGCAGCAGTTCCGGCACCGCCGGCCGATCCAGCACCAGGTTCAGGATGGATGCATATCGTACCTTCACCAGCCGTTTGACAATTTGGTGGGAGATTGGGTTGATCCGATAGGTCACCAGCATCGGCACCTGCGCCAGGGCCAGTTCCAGCGTTGACGTGCCCGACTTGGTCAACGCCACGGCCGAGGCGGCGAATGCATCATACTTCTCGGCCACATCGGTCAGCAGGATCGGCTTCACAGGCCAGGACTGAGTGTGCCGCCGAACCGTGTCCTGCACCGGCCCGGCGAGCGGAATGACCGGATGCACACGGTCGGGCAATCGGCGCACCGTCTGTTCCAGCAGCGGCAGCAGGCGCGCTACTTCCGTTCTGCGGCTGCCGGGCATCACCGTCACCACCGTATCGTCCGCAGCCAATCCATATCGAGCCCGGAACCGCGCCGCATTCCCCTGGTCCGCGCCGCTTTCCAGCACCGGGTGACCGACGAACCGGGCCGGCAGGTTGTGCCGGGCAAAGAAGGCGGGCTCGAACGGCAGCAGACACAGCAGTTCGTCCCACAGACCGGGAAAATGCCTGACGCGGCTTTCCCGCCACGCCCACACCTGCGGCGCGACGTAATGCACCCGTGGCAACCGCGTCGGCTGCAGGGCGCGCAGCACACGCAAGGTAAATCCGGGCGAATCGATCGTGACCAGCACATCTGGCTGGCGGGCCTGAATGTCGGACACCGTCTGCCGCAGCAGGGCGCGCAGCCGGACAATCCGAGGCAGAACCTCGACCAGACCCATGATGGCGAGTTCGTGGACCGGGAACAGGCTGTGCAGTCCTTCGGCGGCCATGGCGGCGCCACCGACGCCGGCGAATGCCGCGTCCGGCCGCTGCCGCTTGATTTCGTGCATCAGCCGTGCGCCCAGGGCATCGCCGCTCTGCTCGCCGGCGATTAGGTAGATCAGTGGCATCGGATCAGGTCACGCGCACGAATACGGGCACGTACGGGCACGATCAGCGTACCCCGGCCATCATGTAGTTCACCGTCATCGCGCGTCCGGTCCGCCACTGGCCGGACAGCGGGTCGGGCAGCAGGCCGGTCGTCTGGTGCACGCGCAATCCCGCCATCCGCAGCAGCCGGGCGAGTTCGGCGGGGGTGATGAAGGCGCGCCAGTCATGCGTGCCCGCCGGCAGCATGCGCAGCACGTATTCTGCCCCGAGCTTTGCGGTCAGGAAGGACATCCGTGTCCGGTTCAGCGTGGACAGGATCAGCATCCCGTCCGGGTTCAGAAGGGACACCAGCAATCGCACGAAGGCGGCAGGATTCGGCACGTGCTCGATGACTTCCAAAGCGGTGATGACCGGGAAGGTCAAACCCTCCTGCACCAGCTCATCCGCTGTGCCGGCACGGTAGCTCAGCCGCAGGCCCTGCCCGTCCGCGTGGGCCTTGGCAGCCTCGATCGCCTCACCGGCCGCGTCGACGCCCAGCACCTCGTGTCCCAGCCGAGCGAGTGCCTCGGAGGCAAGACCGGCGCCGCAACCGATGTCCAGGATGCGCGTCGGGCCGGGCAGCAATCCATTGATCCAGCGGGTCCGCGCCGGGTTCATCCGGTGCAATGGCTTCATCGGCCCGGCGGGATCCCACCAGCGCGCGGCCAACTGGTCGAACTTCGCGACCTCCTCCGCTGAAACGACTCCACTGCTCATGGTTGCTCCTGCCGACGTCGACCAGTATGTGTGCGCGTGATTAACCATATGGCAACTGCTCACCGTTCATGCCTCGCATCGTGATGAAATTCGGCGGCACCTCCGTGGCCGACCTTGACCGCATCCGCAACGTCGCCGACCGCGTGAAGCGCGAGGTCGAGCATGGCAACCAGGTTGCCGTTGTGGTTTCCGCCATGTCCGGCGTGACCAACCAACTGGTGAAATGGTGCACCGACCTGTCGGCGCTGCACGATGCGCGGGAATACGACTCAGTTGTGGCAACCGGGGAGCAGGTCACGTCCGGCCTGTTGGCGATCGCCTTGCAGGAAATGGGTGTCGATGCGCGGTCGTGGCAGGGCTGGCAGGTGCCGCTTCTGACAGATTCAACGCACGCCAAGGCGCGCATCATGTCCGTCGAGGTCGAGGCGCTGCGTCAGCGCCTCCAGGAAAACGAGGTCAGCGTGATGGCCGGGTTTCAGGGCGTGACCGAGGACGGGCGCATCACCACGCTGGGGCGCGGCGGCTCGGATACCACGGGCGTGGCGATCGAGGCCGCACTGCGTGCCGACGAATGCCAGATATATACCGATGTGGACGGCGTTTACACCACCGACCCGCGCATGGTTCCCGAGGCGCGCCGCCTGAAAACCATCA
>DAICYU010000829.1 GCA_027311485.1 Acetobacteraceae bacterium | reverse complement strand
CCTTGGTCTGCAAACTCTGCTTGACCTCGACCTTGCCGAGGATCGTGCGCAAATCGTCTGGAACGCGCTTGCGCAGCCAATAGACGCCGGTCTTGGGATGCTTCCAGGGACGCGCCATCGTGAGGGCCATGTGGACCACCCGTGTGTACCACCCGGGCGTCCGAAAAGCCTTTCATCTCAGCAAGTTCTTGAATTTGCGGGGAGATAAAAGGGGATGGTGCCCAGGAGAGGACTCGAACCTCCACGGCTTTCACCACTGGTACCTGAAACCAGCGCGTCTACCAATTCCGCCACCTGGGCACGGCGCGGTTCATAGAGGTTACCCCGGCCGCTTGTCAATCGCGACATCGGCTTTTGCCGTTCGCCACCTGCGCCCTGCCTGCCACGCCGGCATCCAAATGAAATATCGGGCTCGACGGGCTGGTCACATTCATGCTCGGTTCACTCAAGATGCATGATACAAGGGCTCCGCCGGTTGCCCAGCGGCAGCGGGGCCATCGTCGCCCTGCGGCGGTGGATTGGTGAGCCGGGACGGGTCGCGGGTACGGCGGCATATAGGTCGATCAGGCCCGGCAGGGGACGCGACGGACGTTCGGCGGATGACAAAAATGGAATTGGAGTTCTCGGCCACCGGGACC
>DAICYU010000828.1 GCA_027311485.1 Acetobacteraceae bacterium | reverse complement strand
GGGCTGCTCGGCCTGCTACTGGCGCACAAGATCAAGGCGCTGTTCGGCGGCTTCACCTTCGCGGCGATCGCGCTGATGCTCAACGGCCTGCTGCTGCTGGGCGGCGATGCGCTCAAGCACCGGCGCGGGCTGATCGCCCTGCCGGAACTGGGCTGGCTGCGCGCCTTCCTCATTGGCCTGGCGCAGGCGCTGGCCCTGATTCCGGGGTTTTCGCGCTCCGGGGCCACGCTGGTCGCCGGTCTGGGCCTGGGCTTGAACTATGCCGACTCGGCGCGGTTTTCGTTTTTGCTCGCCACGCCCATCATCGCCGCGGCGGGCGTGCTGGAAGTGCCCAAGCTGATGCACGCCGGCGTGCCGCATGAACTGCTGGGCACGATTGCCGCGGCCGGGGTGCTGGCCGGGGTGTTCGCCTGGCTGTCCACCTGGTTTTTGATGCGCTGGTTCACCGACCACGAAATGAAGGCGCTGCGGCCGTTCGGCATTTACTGCCTGCTGCTGGGCGCGGTGGCGTTGCTTGTCGGCTGAGCCTACGTTTTGCCTGAAATTTCGCCTGACAAACACGCCGCCGGGCAACCCCACGCGTTTCTCGCCTACTTGGGGAGCTGACGCGTTGCGGCAGGTCTGGAGGCAGTCAACAGCG
>DAICYU010000827.1 GCA_027311485.1 Acetobacteraceae bacterium | reverse complement strand
TCGGTGCATGACGGGTTATTCGGGCGCGGGCATTTGTTCATTGATACCGGGCGCGGCGATCCCGTATCGGCTCGTTTGCCTGTCTCTGACAAATCAATTCCTGTCGGCACAAAGCTGCGTTTCTCAAACGTAGAGCCGATCTGGACCTACCCGAACGGCTATAATTCAAACAACCCGCTTGCCGCTGATTTCTACCGGCCTCATTCGTGGTTTGTGATGGGGCAGACGGTTGATTCGTCTCGGTTGCTGACTTTTGTCAGCCGCTCGCTGCCTGACATGCTCAAGCCCGCATACGGGTTTGCCGGTGTGTCGCTGTCGCAAATGGCGATCCCATACGTTCAGAATTGGCTACGCACGCGGCAATCGGTTAGCGACATGCTGCACTCGTTTTCAACGATGGTGCTCAAAACCAATATGGCGGCGGTTTTGCAAGGTGGTGGTAGCGCCTCACTAATTAACCGTGCCCAGCTATACAATCAGACCCGCGACAATCGTGGCCTGATGATGGTTGATTTTGAAACCGAGGCGCTAGAGAACGTCTCCGCGCCTTTGGGTGGCTTGGATAAGCTACAAGCCCAAGCGCAAGAGCAAATGGCCAGCGTTTCCGGCATTCCGCTGGTAAAGCTGTTAGGTATTACGCC
>DAICYU010000826.1 GCA_027311485.1 Acetobacteraceae bacterium | reverse complement strand
CTTGCACGCCCCGGCCCCTGCGGGTACCCGATCGTGTGGCTGCGCGCGTACCCCCAGAGTGACGAATTCTGGATGTTGCCGGTGCCACACCACGATCGGATCCACACGATGGGCATGTGGATCCTGCCGCCGCCGGACTGGACCGACGCGGACCTCGACGACATGTGAGCGCGTTCACAGGGGGGCGGCGCGTGCCACTCGCCCGGGGTCGCGCTATAGGGGAAAGGGGAACACACCCCTTTTTGGCAGTCATGCCGACCAAAAAGGAGCTGTGGGTGGCCGTCCACCGGGAGAAAATCGCGTGCCCCGGCTGCCAGAAGGTAATGTCGCGGCGCGCGATCCGGTGGCGTCACAAGTGCCGCGGCATGGGACCCAAGCTCCTCGACGACGCGGAAGCCGAGCAAAGGCGAGAGCGCTACGTCGAGCAAGCTATTTTGGGCTTCCAGGAGCGGCACTGACGCGCACGCCCTTGAGCACAAAGTCCGCCATTTTAAGCGCGGCGTGAGAGTCCAAGCTCCTCGACGACGCGGAAGCCGAGCAAAGGCGAGAGCGCTACGTCGAGCAAGCTATTTTAGGCTTCCAGGAGCGGCACTGATGGCGCTCCGCGTGGTGTGCCAGTGGCTCGTCGAGCGCGAGGACGTCGCCAAGTGGGTCCAGCTCTTCA
>DAICYU010000825.1 GCA_027311485.1 Acetobacteraceae bacterium | reverse complement strand
ACTATCCTCCCCGGCGAACACCACGTCGGCGAGCGAGCCGATCACGGACACCGTCTCTCCCGCCGCGTCCCGTTCCACCAGGGTGTAGAGGTTGTCCTGCGGCGCCAGGCTGTCCTTCATCCGCCGGTCGGCCGGCATCAGGCCGGCACCGGCAATGCCCCAACCCAGCGCGTCGGGCCGACGCTCCATCAGGTTGTGCGTGTATCGTGCCATGTGGGCACGGTGGAAGCCGCCAAGGCCAAGATGCACGATCCCCGCGGTAACCTGGGCCGGATCGAAGCGCGGCACCTGCACCGGCGTGCGAAGCTGCGCCAGGTTGGCACGCGTCAGCGGCACGGGCTGCATCAAACGCTCCATCCGCGGTGAAGCCGGAGCCCGGACGCTGCCGGCGGCTGGTCACGCCGGGCCAGGGTAACGTGTTCGTTCATGAGCGTACCTCCACTCCGACCCTACATAGGGACATGAAGCATGCCGTGCAGCCTGGCCGCTGCAAAGATCGCTCGGATTTCGCCCCGCATGTATATTACGGCGTTGTAATGGGGGTTGGGACGAACGGCGGGCGCTGTTACGATGGCGATGGCGCGGCGGCGAACCGCGGATCGGGATAGTCGATGATCCGCACCGCCTCCGACCGCATGTCCAGCACGGCACAGCTGAGCTGGCGACCGTTTCGGCTGTCCCGCGCATCGCCGGCCGAACCGGGATTGATG
>DAICYU010000824.1:550-783 GCA_027311485.1 Acetobacteraceae bacterium | reverse complement strand
CCAGGCTGGATGCGCCGACCATCGCCTATATCCTGCGCCATGGCGAGGCGAAGCTGCTGCTGACCGACACCGAATTCGCGCCGGTGATCGGGGCGGCGCTGGCCGAGCTGGGCGATGCCGCGCCGCCGGTGATCGATATCGACGATCCCGAGGGGCCGGGCGGCGCGCGTCTCGGCGCGATGGAGTACGAGGACTTTCTCGCCACCGGCACGGCGGGATTTGACTGGCAATTC
>DAICYU010000824.1:0-540 GCA_027311485.1 Acetobacteraceae bacterium | reverse complement strand
AAGCCCAAGGGCGTCGTCTATCATCATCGCGGCGCCTATCTGAACGGGCTCGGCAACGCCATCACCTGGAACATGCGCCAGCACCCGGTCTATCTCTGGACGCTGCCGATGTTCCACTGCAACGGCTGGTGCTTCCCCTGGACCATCACCGCGCTGGCGGGAACGCATGTCTGCCTGCGGCGGATCGACGCGGCGCATATCGCCGCCGCCGTGGAGCGGCATGGGGTGACGCATCTCTGCGGCGCCCCGGTGATCATGAACATGATGATCAACGCGCCGGAGCCGCAGCGCGCGGTCTATGCCGGGCGCGGGGTCGCGATGATGACCGCGGGCGCGCCGCCGCCTGCCGCCGTGATCGAGGCGATGGAAGGGCTCGGCGTCGATCTCACCCATGTCTACGGGCTGACCGAAACCTACGGCCCGGTGACCTATTGCGCCTGGCAGGCGGCGTGGGACGGCCGGCCGGCGCCGGAACGCGCGGCGCTGCGGGCGCGGCAGGGCGTGACCTACGCGGTCGAGGAAGGGGCGATGGTCGCCGAT
>DAICYU010000823.1:261-763 GCA_027311485.1 Acetobacteraceae bacterium | reverse complement strand
ATAGATATTGCCGTCAACAGCCTGTATCTGCGCCGTACCGGCTGGAATGACCACGCCTTGCAAGCCGGTGCATGTGACTTGCGTAACCGTAGCGGCGGCAGGGATGCGCGTTAAGAAATAGAGCCGCCCGATACCGTCCTGCATCCGGCCCGAAGCATAAGCTGGGTCCATCTGCTGCGCGAAATAGCAAAACGCCGCGTTGGCATCACCGATGATCGCCGTCTCACTGCTGGCAATCTGGCCTTGCGGGGTGTTGAGCGCGGCGTTGAGATTGCCGCCGAATGCCGCGTTAATGTCAGCCTGAACACCAGCCAGCACGGCAGATTCAGCGGGAGCAACAAACCCGGTTGAGGTGAACGTGACGGGGGGGACGCTGGTGGTTCCGCTCATATCGTGACCGCCTGAGTGTTGCCGTTGCTATCCGTGACCTGAAGCTGCCCGGACAGTTGGCGGTTTTTAATTGAGGTAATGAACATTTGCGCTGAAACAACGCCGGGAACAG
>DAICYU010000823.1:0-251 GCA_027311485.1 Acetobacteraceae bacterium | reverse complement strand
CATACGGCACCGGAAACACGCCTAAAATCTTACCCAAATACGGGATGCCAAGCGCGGTATTATACCAGCACTCGCCTAAGAATGTCCGCACGGCGCTGGCTGCGTCTTGCGCCACGGCATAAGGCGGGGTTGCCATTGCGATGTTGCCCGATGCGTCGAGGCATAAATCCCATATTGTTTGATCGAGAAGCAAAGTATTCTGCGTCATGCGATTGGTGGTCCTGTATCGGTCGGCGCACCGCTGCCCGGAA
>DAICYU010000822.1 GCA_027311485.1 Acetobacteraceae bacterium | reverse complement strand
CTCGACCCGCAGCTTGTCCGACGTCTGCGTGATCCCGCCGGCTCCCTCCGACACCTCCCGGCTGGCGTCGGCCGCAGCCTGCACCACGGTCGAGACATCCTCCATGGCGCGAACCGCCTGTTGCGTGCTGGCCGAAACGATATGGGCACTGGCCGCGATTTCCTGCGTTGCGGTGGTCTGCTCCTCCACCGCTGCGGCAATCGCGGAAACCACCTGTTCCATCCGGTCCACGGCCATACGAGCGCCCGACACCATGCCGACGGCTTCCGACGTGGCGGTGCGGATCGCCGCCACCTGGCCTCGGATGTCCTCGGTCGCGCGGGCCGTCTGCGCCGCAAGCGTCTTGACCTCCCCGGCGACCACGGCAAACCCTTTGCCGGCTTCACCCGCCCGCGCCGCCTCGATCGTGGCGTTCAGCGCCAGCAGGTTGGTCTGGCTGGCGATGTCACTGATCAGCCCGACGACCGTGCCGATGTCCTCGGCGGTGCGGGACAGATGCGTCACCTTTTCATCGGTCTGCAATACCAACGTCGTCGCGTCCCGTGCCGTGCCTGTCACCAGGCTGATCTGCTGGCTGATCTCGGCAATGCTGGCCGACATTTCCTCGGCCGCCGACACCACGGTGGCAAGCTGCATCGATGATTCGCGCGCACCCTCCGCCGTGCTGCGCGCCTGTTCCGCGTTTTGGGTCACCGATGACGCCATGGCCCCGGACGCTTCGCGCATCGTATCCGCGCTGTGCCCCAGCTGCGTCACCACCCCGATGATCGTCGTGCCGAACTCCTGCGTATGATGCT
>DAICYU010000821.1 GCA_027311485.1 Acetobacteraceae bacterium | reverse complement strand
GACCGCCCCTCGAAATCGAGCACCTCCGACCGACCGGCCCCCTGCCCCCTCCTCGATGAGCCGCCTCGTCGACTGGAGTGCACCGCAGCAGGCCATACAACGCAACAGTAGTGCTCCCGGTGCGCTAGCAGTACCTACCTAGAATCGAGAGGGGTCCCGTCCGTTCACCCCGTCCAAATACTGTCTGTACCTCGACTTCGTACGCATCGTCCCGCGATATCGCCTCTCCTCGCCTCGCCCGCCACCCCTCCCGAAGTCGCCGCCGCCGCCGCCGCCGCCCATCGCTCCTGCCCGCCGTCGTCTCGTGCGCCCCTGCCCACCCCGACGCTGAGTCCCGCGCCTGCCTTCCCTGATGGCGTAGTCCGGGCATGGCAGAACGAACATCGGCAGGCGATAACGAAGCGCGACTTGCCTCGTCACCGTCGACAGCCGCTGCCGGCCCTACAAGGTACGTAGTCGAGCGTATCGAGCACGCCCGCGCAACGGGAGGGAAGGAGCAACCCGTTGCTGCATCGCAGCATCGCAGCATCGCAGCATCGGCCCGTCGTTTGTCTTCTCCCTTCTGCCTCCTCTGTCCGTATCTCTTTCGTCAGCAGCTCCGTTTCCCCCTTCCAGTCCACGCCCGCACCGCACCGCACCGCCGCAGTCGTCACGTCCCGCGAGCGAGCGACTCAAGTGGCCCCTCGACGCCGAGACGTGCGAGCCGTTCCATCCCATCCCATCCCAACGCCCGCGAGCATCGGTCGCTCGCAGCCCAGAGCTCGGTGCCGCCCAGCCTGCTGCGTGTTCGACCTGGACCCGGAGTTTTTTTTGTGGCCACTGGGCAGTCGTCGCGAACCTCGGCACCTGCCTGCCGGCCTTCCAAGGTTCCTTGCTGCTACTAAGCATCAAGGTGCCTGCCT
>DAICYU010000820.1 GCA_027311485.1 Acetobacteraceae bacterium | reverse complement strand
CTGCCCGTCACCCTGGAGCAGATGGTCTATCACACCCAGTGCGCGGCGCGCGGCAACCGCAGCGCCTGGCTGATCGCCGACCTGCCCTTCGGCAGCTATCAGGGCAGCGTCGAGCAGGCCATCGCCAGCAGCGTGGCGCTGATGCAGGCCGGGGCGCAGATGATCAAGCTCGAAGGCGGCGGCTGGACGGTGCCGCTGGCGGCCGCGTTGGTCGCGCGCGGCATTCCGGTATGCGCTCACCTCGGCCTGACGCCGCAAAGCGTGCATGCGCTGGGCGGCTACCGCATCCAGGGCCGCGACGCGCAAGCCGCCGACACCCTGCGCCAGCATGCGTCCGACCTCGGCGCGGCGGGTGCGGCCATGCTGGTGCTCGAACTCGTGCCCTCCGATGTGGCTGCGCAGATCAGCGCGGCCTATCCCGGCATCACCATCGGCATCGGCGCGGGCGCGCGCACCCATGGCCAAGTGCTGGTGCTGCACGACATGCTCGACATCACCCGCGGCCCCAAACCGCGCTTTGTGCGCAACTTCATGCAGGGCGCGCCCAGCCTTCTCGACGCCGTGCGCGGCTATGTCGACGCCGTCAAACAAGGCACCTTCCCCGACGAAGCCCTGCACGGCTATGCCGCCTGATTCTTCCTCCCGCCCTTGCCCATGCTGACCGTCCACACCGTCGCCGACCTGCGCGCCGCGCTCAAACCGCACCCCGATTGGACCCTGGTGCCCACCATGGGCAACCTCCACGCCGGCCATCTGGGCCTGATCGCCCGCGCGCGGCAGGAAAACGTCCCGGTGGTGGCAAGCATTTTCGTCAACCGCCTGCAGTTCGGGCCGAACGAAGACTTCGACCGCTACCCGCGCACCCTTGCGCACGACGCGGCGCTGCTGGCCGACGCCGGCTGCGACCTGCTGTTCGCCCCTG
>DAICYU010000081.1 GCA_027311485.1 Acetobacteraceae bacterium | reverse complement strand
TGCTGCACGAGCGCGTCATCGGTCAGGACGAGGCGGTGACGCTTGTGACCGAGGCGATCCTGCGCGCGCGCAGCGGCATCAAGGATCCGCGGCGGCCGGTGGGCAGTTTCATCTTTCTCGGGCCGACGGGCGTCGGCAAGACCGAGCTGGCGAAGTCTGTGGCGTCCTGGCTGAAGCTGCCGCTGATCCGGATGCAATGCTACGAGGGACTGGACGAGTCCAAGGCATTGTACGAATGGAAATACGGCAAGCAGTTGCTGTACACCCAAATACTGAAGGACAAGATCAACTCGGTGATCGGGGAGAACGACGATCTCGCCCAGGCGCTGAACAAGCTGCATTCATTCGGGGATGTTTTCTTTTCGCACCAGTTCCTCGAACCCAGGCCGCTGCTGAGGTCGTTGCAGTCGCCAACCGGATCGGTGCTGCTGATCGACGAAATCGACAAGTCGGACCAGGAGTTTGAGGCGTTTCTGCTGGAGATCCTGTCCGACTACCAGGTGACGATCCCCGAAATCGGCACGGTGGAGGCGATTGTGCCGCCGATCGTGCTGCTGACGTCGAACAGCACGCGCGACCTTGGTGATGCGCTGAAGCGCCGCTGCCTGCACCTGCATATCGGTTTCCCGGATGAAAAGCTGGAATCGCGCATCATCGCCTCCCGCGTGCCGGGTATCGACACGCGTCTGCTGAAGCAGCTGGTCGGCTTCGTCCAGCAACTGCGGGCGATGGACCTGAAGAAGCTGCCGTCGGTCAGTGAAACAATCGACTGGGCCAAGGTGCTGCTGCTGCTACACACCTCGGTGCTGGAGGTCGATCTGGTGCGCGACACGCTGAACGTGCTGCTGAAGTTTGAGGCCGATATCGAAGCCGCGGGCAAGCAGCTTGCCGGGCTGACGCACAAGGCCCGCCAGGACGCCGGGGTGCCGTAGTGGCGGATGTCCTGACAGCGCCGGCGAGTGAGCCGCTGCGCCGGTTCCTGCAGGTCGCCCGTGGCGCTGGCCTGCGGGTTTCTGCGGCTGAAGGAATTGATGCCGCCCGCGCCGTCGATCTGGTCGGCTTCGCCGATCGCGCCGTGCTGGAGGACACGCTTGGCCTGATCCTGGCCAAGACCCCGGATGAAAAGGCGCTGTACAACGAAGCCTTCGAACTCTATTTCAAACGGGACGATATTGCCGCCGGGCGGGATGACTCCGACGCCGATGATCCCGACTCGGTGTCGGCTTCCCCCGCGGCCAACGCCATGGGTGACGGCTCGGGTGGCGGGCAGGGGCTTGGCGCGCTGTTGTCCGGCGATGACCGCGCCACCTTGGCCACAGCGGTGGAGCAGGCGGCGCGCGACGCCGGGCTTGAGAATATCCGTTTTTTTACGCAAAAGAACCTGTATGCTCGCCGCATCCTCGATCGTTTGGGCCTGCGCGCCCTCGAACGTGACATGGAGGCGATGCGCCAGTCCGGCACGCCGGAGGGGCAAGGCCGAGCGCAGTTTCTGGAAGGGCGGTTGGAGGCGCTGCGCGATGCGGTGCGTGACCTGGTCGAACGCAGCCTGATCCTGTACGCCCGCGGCGAGACGGAAAAGTTTCGGGAGGAACTTCTAAAGTCCGCCCGCCTGTCCAACCTGGAACGGCGGGACCTCGACCGGATGCGCGTGCTGGTGCGCCAGATGGCGAAGAAGCTCGCCGCCCGGTATGCCAAGACCCGCCGCCGTCGGCTGCGCGGGCAACTGGATACGCGCCGGACGCTGCGCCGCAACATGGGCTGGGGCGGCATCCCGTTCATCACCGTCTGGAAGCAGAAGCGCATTGAAAAGCCACGTGTCATGGTCCTGTGCGACGTCTCCGGCTCGGTTGCCGCGATGGCGCAGTTCCTGCTGATGTTTCTTTACGCGTTGAATGAGGCGCTGTCCGACATCCGTTCCTTCGCGTTTGCCGGGTCCCTGATCGAGGTTTCCGAAATCCTTGAGAAGGAACCGGTTGAGCAGGCGATCACGAAGATCATGTCGTTGATTGGCTTCGGCTCCTCGAACTACGGCAACTCACTTGCCGATTTCGAGGATGGCTGGATGCGGTTCGTTACCAACAAAACGACTATCATCGTCCTAGGTGATGCCCGCGGCAACAAGACCGACCCGCGGACCGATATTTTGGGGCGGCTGTCGCAACGCTCGAAGCGGATCATCTGGCTGAACCCGGAATACCGGTCCGCCTGGGGAACTGGCGACTCCGACATGTATCGGTACGCGCCATTCTGCAATGTCGTGACGGTCTGCAATACGCTGCGACACCTGGAACGCACAATCTCCGACATCCTGGAGGATGCGGCCTAAGCCGGATCGTGATGGGTGCCCTGCCGAAACCCACCCGATCCCGCAAGCGCCGTTTCGGCCTGATCGTCCTGCGGGTCGCAGTCGGCCTGCTGTTCGGGCCGCTGCTGCTGATCCTGCTGTTCCGCTTCGTGCCGGTCCCGATCACGCCGCTGATGCTGCTGCGTCTGGCGCAGGGTTACGGGATGCACCACGAATGGGTTCCCTATGACCGCATCTCACCGGCCCTGGCGCACGCCGTCGTCGCATCCGAGGACAACCTGTTTTGCCGCGAAACCCTCGGCTTCGACTGGAATGCGCTCGCCGGCCAGATGATGGTGATGGGGGAGGGCGAACGGCCGAGGGGCGCCAGCACCATCACCATGCAGACCGCCCGCAACCTGCTGCTGCTGCCCGGTCGCGATTGGTTCCGCAAGGCGATCGAGGCGTGGTTGACGCCGCAGATTGCCCTGCTGTGGCCGAAACGCAGGGTGCTCGAAGTCTATCTGAACAGCATCGAATTCGGCCCCGGCATCTACGGCGCCGAGGCCGCCTCGCGCCGCTTCTTCGGCCACACGGCAGCCGCGTTGACGCGGGATCAGGCGGCTCGGCTTGCTGTCGTCCTGCCTGACCCGCTGGCATGGTCGGCGGCCCACCCCACGCCTTACCTGCGGGAGCGGGCGGCGGTGATCGAGCGGCGGATCGGGCAACTCGGGCCATTGCTGGATTGCACCCGATAACGATGATGTTCCGTTGCCAACCGATTCGCCGCGCTGGATGGATCGTTCCGGCCAGAGAGCGTTCTTCGGCCATGGCGTGGCGCGGCTTGCGCCGGGTGGCGCCATGCCGTAGTCCTGCGACCAGGCATTCGCGCCCGCCAGGCGTGATCAGGGGGCGACAAGGACAATGATCTGGCCTGCCCGGAAACATGAGACGGGTACTCGCCATTCTCCTCCCTCCAGGCTCCTCGCCTGCAGCCTCCTCTGTCTGCTCGGCCTGCCCCTGCCGGCCTTGGCCGGTCACCACAGCGCCACGCCGCGGCGGCATCATGGTGCCGGACACGAAACAAACCTTCATCTGGGCAGGCACGTACCGCATGCACATGCCAACCGGCACACAAACCGGCACGCACGCGATACCAGGGGCCGGGACGTCGCGCGCAAGTCCCCGATCAGGGCCACCGCGCCCCAACCGGCGCCGCATGTCAGGATCATCCGCGCCGACAGCCATCACCGCAGCCCGGACCGACCCCTTGTCGTCATCGACGCGGGTCATGGCGGCAAGGACTCCGGCGCCGTCGGGCTGTCCGGTACGCCTGAAAAGCGGATCACGCTGGAAACGGCCCTGACGTTGCGGCGATTGCTCGAAGCGACCGGCCGCTACCGGGTGGCGATGACACGGACCACCGACCGGTTCGTTTCGCTGGCGGATCGCGTTGCCTTTGCGCGATCGCACCATGCGGCGTTGCTGATTTCCATCCATGCGAACGCCTCGCCCGATCCTGACGCGCATGGCGCCTGTGTCTACGTCCGGACGCCACGACCTGAGGGTGATACCATCACCCATGTGGCCGCCGGCCCAGGCGTCAGCAGCGGCATTGCAAGCGCGCTCGATCCAGCCTCATCGCCCGGGCCGAAGCCGCAGCCAGGGTCAGCGTGGCTGCAATCACGCATGATCAACCAGCTGAACGACGACATCCGCATGGTCACCAACCCCGCTCGGCAGGGCCATCTGTATGTGCTGGCCGCGCGCGATATCCCCGGTGTGCTGGTGGAAATGGGTTTCATATCAAACCGCCATGATGAGGCGATGCTGAGGCGCCCGGGATACCGCCTGACGATCGCCGAAGCGCTGCGCGATGCGATTGATGACTACTACGCCGGTATCCGGCACCCGGGAGCTTCGCGGACGTGACGCCGAGCGGGCTTACGCCTCACGATAGCCCAGCAGCAGCAGGCCGCAGAACAGCAGGCAGACCGGCCAGACCCAGCTGGCAATCTGCCAGGATACCGGATTTTCCCGGGGATTCAGCCGGATCTCCAGCCAGCGGGCCCATCCGGCCATAATGCCGGCCAGGGCCAGGGGCGTGTGGGTCAATTCGATCAGCAACTGGTCCTTGACGTTGGCGATGGCATGGCTGTGGGTCAGGAGCATCGTCCCGCCGCCTGCGCACAGCAGCGGGAACACCAGCGCCGCCGCACGGTTGTTCCAGTTCGTTGCCCGCACGCGCCATTCGAAGAAGGCGAACACGACGATCAGCAGCACGAAGAAACGGTGTTGCAGCACCTCGACATCCCGGAAGCTTTCCAGGAAGCCGATATCGCCCATCGGCCATGTCTCGGGGTCAGAACGAAAGAACAGGAACACCGCAAGGCCCAGGAACAACAGCGGCCAATGGCGGGCCATGCGAAGCCCGGCGCGGTTGGCCAGCGCCAGAAGCCCGATTGCGACCACGAACAGCCCGGCCCAGTGGTGATTGTATTCCGACCAGGCGATATCATTGGCGTTGCGTGGCGGCAGGTCGCCGGAACCGGGAACGAACGCGGCCTGCGGTGTGATCTTCTGCCGAGCCGCCTGCGCATCCAGCTTGGCCTGCAAGGCCGGCAGGGCGAGGGCGTCGTGGTCGGGGCTGCTCAGCCGCGGCCAGACCGGCGTGTTGCGCTCCAGGATTTCCTGCCACGTCACGCGGTCCTGCGTCAGGTCCGCGGCGGGCGGGACGGATGTCAGTGAGGCCGCGGCGAAAAAGATGGCAATGCCAATCCCGAACTCGACTTCGGCGAACCGGCGCATGCGGGTAACAGGGGTCTCGGGGTTGCTGCGCAGCCGCTCGGTCAGCAGGAAGTTCATGCCGCCCAGGCCCAGCAGCATCAGGAACATGGCGATCTTGGCGCCGACCATGACGCCGAAGGCGGTGCCGTACAAGCCTTGCCAATCACCAACATACAGCAGGCTCATGCTGATGCCGCTGACCAGGATGCAGGCGACGCCGGCCATGGACATGCGCGAGAAGCGGGCGCTGATCATGCGCCATGACGCAGCGGTGCGCACGTGCGCCAATGCCAGCAGAAAGCAGGGGATGCCGCCGATCCAGATCGCGGCGCCGAGCTGGTGCAGCCCCTCCACCACCAGCAGGACCGCCCGGTTGTCCAGGCGGGCGGCGGCATGGGTGGTGAGTGTGGCGGCGGCCAGTTCGATGACGGTCAGCACCAACAGGGGCACCGCCGGGGCGCGTGGCCCCCGGGTGAACAGCAGCAACGCCATCAGCGCGGCTGCACCGGTCTTCACCAGCCCGGCGACCGCGAAGTTGGCACTCAGGACATTCAGGACCGGCAGGTCGACGGTTTCGGTCAGCACGGCGGTCTGCAGGGCGACGGTGATCGCCTCGGACGCCAGCAGGCCCAGGGCGGCCCAGCCGGCGATGCGGGCGGTGCCCGTGGCGATGTCCTGTCCCACGAAGCCCAGGCGCGGCGCGAACGGCCGGGCGAGCAGGGCCAGGAACAGGGCGCCGCCAAGGGCCATGGACTGAGACAGAATGGTCAGCCCATGCACGACGATCGACAAATACCCGAACAGATCGACGAGCAGTTCCATCCGTCAGGGCCCGGTGACGGTGAAGGGCACGTCACCACGGGTGATATGGCCATCCACCGCCAGGACCTGCCAGCGGATCACGTAGGCGCCGGGTTTGAGGTCGAGGTGGCTGCGGATGATGTCGGGCGGGCTGCCGGGCGCGATGGGCACCGGCGTCTGCTTGTGGTCCGGCCGGATGAGAACCAGGCGGGAGCGGCCCTGGTCGACCCGGCTGTTGTAGCGGAATTGCAGGTCGATCGTGCCGGCGTGGACGCTGCCGCCCGCTTTGGGGCTGCTGTCCTCCAGGATGGCGTGCGCCTGGGCGGGGCCGGGGAAGATCGTGACGGCCGCAATCGTGATGGCGGCAGTCGTCATGGCGGCGGACGCCATGCCGATGAGGCTGTTTGACGGTCGATAAGACAAGACAGACCCTTCCGGAAGGCAAGGCCGGCCGTGTAACCCGGCCGAGCGGGTCCTGTCCATTGCGGATCGTATCGGCTAGATCAGGCGCTTTCTTGAACGGGATAGGATAGACAATGAGCCGCCCCGCACCTGGAAAGCGTAGCGATTACAAGTGGTTTCATGCGATTACGACGCGCTGGATGGACAACGACGTGTTCCAGCATGTGAATAACGTCAATTATTTCTCCTATTTCGATACCGCGGTCACCTATTACGAAATGACCGAGAAGGTGGTCGGCCTTCTGGATGGGCCGGTGCATTGCGTGGTGGCGGAGGTGGCGTGCCGGTATCATTCTTCGCTGGCCTTTCCGGACCGGGTGACGGTGGGGGTGCGGGTTGCGAATATCGGGCGAAGCTCGGTGCGGTATGAGCTCGCTGTGTTTCGCAACGATGAGGATGTCGCCGCGGCCGAAGGGCATTTCGTGCATGTCTTCGT
Organism: Acetobacteraceae bacterium; assembly: GCA_027311485.1. Lineage (GTDB taxonomy): Bacteria > Pseudomonadota > Alphaproteobacteria > Acetobacterales > Acetobacteraceae > Rhodopila. Next base: position 4,544 of record DAICYU010000081.1, on the reverse strand, counting down.
GCAGCGCGGCGTGCAGAAGCCCGTGCCGATCCCGGAGGACGCGCGGGCAAAGCTGGCGTTGATCGCGGTGCCCGCCACGGCCTGATGCGTCGCCGCGGCCTGACCTGTCGCTTGGGGTGGCGCCATCCGCGTGGGGTGGTGCCCGCGGGGTGGCGCCCGTGGGGTGGCGCTGAGCGCGGGCCAGCTTGTTTATAGCCGGTCTCCTCCTACCTAAGTCGATCATGGGCTTTATTAGCCGATCTGGTGGCTCGCCCCGTGCTGTCCCGGTTTGTCCCGGTCGGACATCGGTTGGCGGGCAGCCGGCGCCCCGGCATTTAGCGGGCCCTGAAATTCTGATACTATATTCGCGCGCGGCATGGTCCCGCCCCGGGATCGACGAGCAACCCTGCCTGGGAGCCCTGACATGAGCAGCACACCCGCCGTCCCTGCAATCCGTGCCTGGCCGCGCGTGACCGGCCAGCGGATGCGGCGCCTCGCCGCGGTCCTGCTGGTGGCGGTCTGGACCACAGCCGGTATGCCCGCGCATGCCGACACCGCGTTGCAGAACACGCCCGAACTGATCCGCAATGTGCTGGAGGCGGTGGTCAACATCACCGTCAGGAAGGACATGAAGCGGGTGTCGCCGGCGGCGGAGATGGCCGCGGCGACCGTCAGTTCGAGCAAGCCTGACCATACCGCGCCGCCCGACATCAAGACGTTCATCGGGTCCGGGTTCGTCGTCGATCCCGACGGGCTGGTCGTGACGAACTATCACGTGGTCGAGGATGCCTTCGAAATCAAAGTGATGCTGCCCGACGGCACCGTCCTGACCGGCACGATGGAGAGTGCGTCGAGGCTTGCCGACCTGGCTCTGGTAAGAATTCATCCGGACCATAAGCTGGTGCCGGTGCATTGGGGCGACAGCAACAAAGTGGCAATCGGGGAGCAGGTCTTTGCCGCCGGCAATCCATTCGGGATTGGCCTGTCGGTGTCAGCGGGCATTGTCAGTGCCGTCAACCGCGACATCCAGAGCACGCCGTATGATGACTTCATCCAGACGGATGCCACGATCAATCACGGCAATTCCGGCGGTCCGCTGTTCGACATGGAGGGCAAGGTGATCGGCGTGAACTCTGCCATCATCTCGCCGACCACGGGATCGGCCGGCCTTGGCTTCGCCCTGCCGTCCAATTCCGCGCGTTTCGTCATCGAGCGGCTGGAGAAGTATGGTTGGATCCGACCGGCCTGGATCGGCGTCAAGCTGCAGCAGGTCACGGAAGACATGGCGCAGGCGATGGGAATGAGCCAACCGCAGGGGGCGATCGTTGCCTGGGTGCTGCCCGACAGTCCGGCTCATAAAGCCGGCCTCGAGGTTGGCGATATCGTGCTGCAATACAACAATCAGACGCCGCAGGATGAGCGGGCGCTGCTGCGGGACATTGTCGCAACCCCTGTGGGGACGACAGTGCCGCTGGTGCTGCGGCGCGACGGGGTGCAGCACACCGTGTCGATCACGCCTGAGGTGTTCCCGCGCGACCAATGGGCGAAGCAGGATGCGCCGCTGGCGACAGAGCGGCCGAAGATCGTCATTCCGCCGGACCTCGGTCTGAATCTGGCGCCTGTGCCGAAAGCGGAAAAGATGAGCCTGGGCATGACGGACGGGTTGACCGCGGTGCTGGTCGCCGGGGTTGCGCCTGATTCGGATGCTGCGCGTCGCGGCATGACGGACGGTGACCTGATTCTGCGCGTGCAGAACAAGTCGGTGGCGACGCCGGCGCAGGTGCAGGCGGGCATCGATGCCGCCCGCGCGGCGAAGCGGAATTATGTGTTGATGCTGGTTCTGCCGAAGGTGCGGCCGACGCCCGGCCCGAAATGGATGGCGCTGCAGGTCGGTGTCGACGGGTAGGGGGTTTTTCCAGTCTGGCCCGCCCCGGCAACCGGGGCGGCTGCAGGCGAATGGTGTAACGAAGCTGAAACAGACAAAGTCGGGCGACGTTATTAAACGTCGCCCGACTTGTTTATGCTTGCCGTGTTCCGGTCAGCCGACCGGTACGGGTTACTGCTTGTAGGCGCCACCCTGCTCCTTGTTGGCCTGGGTACCATATTGCGGGTTGACCAAGCTGGCCGGCGCGCCCTGTGCCTTCTGCCGGGTTGCGCCAGCATCCGGGCCAATCGGCGGATTGTTCATGCCGGGGGGCGTGCCCTGGGTTTTCTGCTTGGTGGCGTGCGTTGCGCTGTTATGATCGGTCTGCGCCATCACAGGCACCGTGGCGAGTGCGGACACGGCGACGACAGCGGCTAAAACATGGCGGAACTTCATTCAGGCCTCCTGGCTTGATGATTTGATGCAGTCTAACACTTTACCCATGGATATAATATGGTCGCGACCTCTCGATTACAATAAGTCTGCTGTCTCAGACGATAGAAAAGATTCGATCGGCGCCAATACTGGTTTTCGGACAAAGAACGGCGATAGAAGATATATCACAAATTCGTGAACAAGAACGATGGTCCCGCCCCCTCCTGGTTCTTTGATGCAACGTTGCTCGCTGGGCCGCCGGGGGCCAGGCCCGGCGATCACGGCAGCCCCCACCGAGCAGCCCGTACCGATCGGTTGGCGCGCGCCATCGCATCAGGCTTCCTTTGGCGGGTCCGTTGCATGACAGCACCCGGCTCCGCCTTATGATAGCACCCGGCTCCGCCTCGGCGGGGTCTGCACGACGGGCGCCAGTTCGGGCGCGTTGAAAGACACCACGCGGCGCTCGTTCGACACCACCCGATACAGCGTATCCCGCTGCGCCGGGGCTCGGCCGAGGGACGTGACCAGCGGTTCCATCGCCTGGGGCGGGAATTCCTGGCCGTGCTGGGTGCCGGCGGCGCGCGAGATGCTTTCGTTCATCAGCGTGCCGCCCAGGTCGTTGGCGCCGGCGTTCAGGCACATCGCCGCGCCCTCGGGGCCCATCTTCACCCAGGAGGTCTGGATGTTGGTGATCAGCGGGTTCAGCACCAGCCGGGCGACGGCGTGCATCAGGATGGCTTCGCGCAAGGTGGGGCCTTTGCGAGCCATGCCGCGCAGGTACATCGGCGCTTCCATGTGCACGAAGGGCAGCGGCACGAACTCGGTAAAGCCGCCGGTTTCCGCCTGCAGGTCGCGCAGCACCAGAAGGTGGCGGGCCCAGTTCAACGGCCCCTCGACATGGCCGTACATGATCGTGGAGGTGGTGCGCAGCCCCAGCGCGTGGGCGGCGCGGGCCACAGCAACCCATTCGGCAGTGTTGATCTTGTCCGGGCAGATGATGGCGCGGATCTCGTCATCGAGGATTTCCGCGGCGGTGCCGGGCAGGGTGCCCAGGCCGGCGTCCTTCAGGCGGGTCAGGAATTCGGTCAGGGTAAGGCCGAGCGTGGCGGCGCCTTGGGTGACTTCGAGGGGTGAAAACGCGTGGATGTGCATCCCGGGCACGGCGGCCTTGATCGCCTTGCAGATCTCCACATAGGTGTTGCCGGTGTAGTCGGGATGGATGCCGCCCTGCAGGCACACCTCGGTAGCACCACGCTCCCACGCTTCCTGGCTGCGGCGGACAATTTCCTGCATGTCCAGGTCGTAGGGCGTGCCGCGCAGGTCCTCATGCGTCTTGCCCTTGGAGAAGGCGCAGAACTTGCAGCGGTAGTAGCAGATGTTGGTGTAGTTGATGTTGCGATTGACGACGTAACGAACCGTGTCGCCGCTGACGGACCGGCGCAGCTCATCGGCGACGGTGACGATGCGTTCGTAGTCGGCGTCGCGCGCGGCGAACAGGCGGACGATTTCGGGTTCGGCTAAGCGCTTGCCGGCGCAGGCGCGGTCCAGCGCGCGTTCGACCGCCGGATCGACGCTGTGCAGCAGCACGGCGCGGGGCTTCGGGGCAAAGGTCAGGCCGGGTGCCCAGTCATCGTCGCGCGCCCAGCCCTCGGCGTCCATGTTCTGCCAGACCCGGGTCGCGATCGGCGCATGCAGCCAGCGGCTGGTTGTCCACGCCGGATACACCGGCAGTCGCGGCACCAGGATCTTGCCCATCTCCGCCGAACGGGCGGCGAGCGCGTCGAGCTCCGGCCAGGGGGCTTCCGGGTTGACATGGTCGGGTGTGACCGGGGAAACGCCGCCCCAATCATCGATGCCAGCATTGATCAGCTGCTGGTAGACGCCCGGCGACAGGTTCGGCGGCGCCTGCACATGCACGTCGTCCGGCAGAATCAGGCGGGCGGCGGCGATGGTCCAGAGGTGGTCGAGCAGGTCGGGTTCGTCGGCGTGGGCGAGCTTGGTGTCGGCCTTGGCGCGGAAGTTCTGGATGATGACTTCCTGGATATGGCCGTATTCGGCGTGCAGGTCGCGGATGGCGGCCAGGGCGTTCAGCCGTTCGGCGCGGGTTTCACCGATGCCGATCAGGATGCCGGTGGTGAACGGCACGGCAAGCTCACCGGCCAGGCGGATGGTGTCGAGCCGCACCGCCGGCACTTTGTCGGGGGAGCCGTAATGCACGCCGCCCGGCTGGCAAAGCCGGTCGCTGGTGGATTCCAGCATGATGCCC
>DAICYU010000819.1 GCA_027311485.1 Acetobacteraceae bacterium | reverse complement strand
AGCGCAAACGCTCCGGATGGTCCGACGTGTTCGCTCGCTCCGTCCTCGGTCAAATGCGATAGCCCTGGTGTAGACCCGTAGCCCCCTGGTTTTCGGCGCGTTATGGCCACCGTAACCGGCATCAGCGATCACCTGCTTCAGCGAGACGCCGAGCTTGTCAGTCATGTCCGGGATCACCTTGGCCAGGGTATGTCCGTCATACGGGTTGCCTGGCAGTGCGGCGACATGGGCGACGAACTGGCCGCCGCGGCAGCGTTGCAGAGGCGTGGCGACTGAAACCTTGACCCCGAATTCGTAGGGTTTGTGGGCTTTGCCCTTGCCGATGCACGCCACCTCTGGGGCGTGCAGGCTGTAAACCTTGGGGCCGCGTTGACCCCGACGCTGCTCGAGCACGCGGCGGGCCAGCCGCAGCGGCTGGACAAAGCTCGCCTTCAGATCGGCATTGCCGGCAATCTTGCGGCCGATGTCGCGGATGATCCGGCCCAGATAGGTACGCAATGTCTTCAGCGACCGGTTGGCCCGTTTGAACTGCTTGGCGTGCGCATACCGCTGGTGGCGGATCAACGCGATCTTGCCGACCCGCGCATAGGACTGACGCAACCTGACGCCGCACTTCTGCGCCAGCCGGACCAGGCGTTCGCGGGCACGCTGCAACAGCCTGGCGTCGGTCGGGAAGCTGATCGCCTTGGGCTGCACGGTAGTATCGACAATGATACGGGTGAAGTCGGCCGGCTTGGCTGCCCCCATTCGTGTGGCCAGGTGCAGGCTCTCCTGCATCAGTGCGCTGAGCTTCTCCTCCCCCATGCGCTGGCGCCAACGGGTCATCGAGGACCGATCGAACGGCAATTGGTGGCGGAAGAATGCCTCGCCGCAGAACAGTTGGTAATACGGGTTTTCCAACCAGCGCTCGCACAGCCCTTCGTCGG
>DAICYU010000818.1 GCA_027311485.1 Acetobacteraceae bacterium | reverse complement strand
AGCTGGTTGTGGGCGATGGGCTGGCCGAACTGCTTGCGCTGGTGGGTGAAGGGGGCGGCGACGTCGAGGGCGGCCTGCATGAGGCCGAGGGGCCCCGCGGACAGGACGAGGCGCTCGAGGTCGAGCCCCTCCATGAGGACGCGCACGCCGCCGTTGACGGCGCCAAGGACGTTTTCGCTGGGGACGAAGACGTTGTCGAACATGAGCTCGCCCGTGTTGCTGCCGCGCATGCCCATCTTGTCGAGCTTGCGGGCGCAGCTGAAGCCCTCGGTCTTGGTCTCGACGATGAAGGCCGTGATGCCCTTGGAGGCGCGGTCGGGCTCCGTCTTTGCGTAGACGACGATGACGTCGGCGTCGGGCCCGTTGGTGATCCACATCTTGGACCCGTTGATGAGGTAGCCGCCGTCGACGGGCTTCGCCGTCGAGCGCATGCTGACGACGTCGCTGCCGGACCCGGACTCGGACATGGCCAGGCCGCCGATGCTGGTGCCCGCGATCAAGCCCGGCAGGTACTTGGCCTTTTGCTCGGCCGAGCCGTTGAGCTGCAGCTGGTTGACGCAGAGCTGCGAGTGCGCGGCGTAGCTCAGGCCGATAGACCCGGACGCGCGCGACATCTCCTCCATGACGACGCAGTGCGCCTGGTAGCCCATGCCCAGGCCGCCGACGTCCTCGTCGGCCGTGATGCCCAGGAGCCCTGCCTCGCCGAGCTTGGGCCACATGTCGTTGGGGAAGGCGTTGCTGCGGTCCGTGTGCGCGGCCACCTCCTCGCTGATCTCGCGGCGCGTGAACTCTTGCACGCGCTCGCGCAGCTCGTCGAGCTCCTCGGAGGAGGGGGGTTCGAAGCCCTTGGGGTGTTTAGAGGACGAGTGCAGCCGCGTCTGCACCATTGAGGGCACGGCGGCGGCGGTGAGGCTAGAGCGGCAGGAGGCGGACGGGGAGCATCGCAACTGGCGGGACGGACGGGCGAGGGCCCGGCCGAGCGTCCGGAGGCTGGTGGTGCTGGC
>DAICYU010000817.1 GCA_027311485.1 Acetobacteraceae bacterium | reverse complement strand
GTGATGCGGCCATCGGCGGCCAAAAACTCGGCCGCTTGCGCGCGCATACCCGCATCCACCCGATCGGTAAAAAACCCCACGGCGGTTACGCTCGCTACCGCGACAATCAGCGCCAATAGCATGGTGGTAAGCGCGCCATTTTTAAGCTCGCGCCATAAACCCCGCCAAGCTAAAGCCCATAAAGCCCGTGGGTCCAAGTGGGGCAAGCGTGGGTGGTTTTTAGTTGAAACTATTGCCATGGCTGCAACACCCCCGCGCTTATGGCGTAACTTTTATCGCAGCGCGCCGCCAGCGCCGGATCATGCGTTACCAGCACCAGCGTGGTGGCGTGGCGATCCCGCAGGGCGAACATAAGCTCGATAATGCGCTCGCCGGTGGTGGTATCGAGCGAGCCTGTGGGCTCATCGGCAAATAAAATGGCCGGCGTGCCCGCAAACGCCCGCGCCAGCGCCACGCGTTGCTGCTCGCCGCCGGAAAGCACTTTGGGGAATTGTCGCAAACGGTGGCTTAAACCCACCTCATCGAGCGCCGCCCGCGCCCGTTCGCGGGCATCGGCCACGCCGTGTAATTCGAGCGGCAACGCCACGTTCTCCAGTGCCGTTAAGCCATCAATCAGCTGAAACGATTGAAACACAAACCCCACGCGACCTGCCCGCACCGCCGCCCGCTCATCTTCGTTAAGCTGGCTTAATTCAAAACCGGCTAAGGTAATTTCGCCACTGGTGGGCACATCTAACCCCGCCAACAAGGCCAGCAAGGTAGATTTGCCCGCGCCCGAGGCACCAATTAATGCCACCGCCTCGCCCGCAGCGACGTCTAAACTAGCGGTCTGCAAAATGGTGAGCCGCCCGCCGGGTTCATCTGGGGCGGCAACCGATTTTGTGACCTGCTTTGCCCGTAGAATAACCTCGGCATTCGCCTGCTGATCCGACGATAACCCATTGTGTGAGGCCATAACTGTGATTTTCCGAGTTTTGAATTTTCGAGGTCTGATTGCGCGCGCATTCATTGCGGCACTCTTAGCTTGTAGTGCATCGGCGGCTTTTGGGCAAGCGGCCATGTCACCCGCCGTGCGCGCCCA
>DAICYU010000816.1 GCA_027311485.1 Acetobacteraceae bacterium | reverse complement strand
AGGCTCCCGTGGCCGTACAGCAAGCGGCGATGACTGAACTCCTGCAAGCCCAGTACGACAACAATGGCGGATCATGGTCCAAGGCCATCTCGACCCTCGCCTCTGGTTCACCCTTCGGCACGGCTAAGGGAACGCATCTGTCCGCTTTCGGTGACCAAGTCGCCGCCGAGGTGAACAACCAAATCTCCTCCCTTCAGAGTCAGGTGAACAACGATGCCGTGACGGTCAAGGTCACCCAGCCTGACGCCAATGCTGAAGCCTCTGCCGCTGCGAAGTCGGCTGACCCCGTGGGCTACTACGCCGCCAACTCCGCATCGTGGGGCAATGAACTCAACCAGATGCTCACTGGCGCACCGCTCATGTACGGCCAGGGCACGACGGACACGTTCTCCGGTCCCGTCCCGACCGATGTCGCCGGGACTGCCGGAGGTTCAGGTTCAGTTGCACCGTCCGTCTCAGCGACTGGAGTGAAATGACGATACCCGCATCCGCCACTCAGTTCATCGACGGGGTGCTCAACAGAATCGGCGCTCCGGTCAACGCCAACACCCAGCAAGCCTTCGTCAACTGGCTCGCCAACGAGCAGGGTGGGCCGAACCTCACCACATTTGAGGCCAACAAGGGCAACCCGCTCGGCATCCAGACCCCCGAGGCACAGCAAGCGGGCCACACCGGGGATGTGCAGACCGGCATCAACCTCACCGCCCAACTCCTGCAAGGCAGTTACCCGTCAATCGTCTCCGCCTTTAAGACCGGCGACCCGTCAGCGGTCGCGCAGGCAGTCGTCGCGAGCCCGTGGAACGGCAACCGCTACGGAGGTTTGTCCCAGTTCGATGCAGTAGCCTCAGGTCAAGGAGGAACGGTGTCAAACGGGACGACCGTCACCAATTCATCAGGGACGACGATCACCGATACCGCTGGTACGGCCAACATCCCCAAGTCAACATTTCTACCTCCTGAACCGGGCGTCAATCCCGCCAACTTCCACGGCTACGACCTGACCGCCATCCCGCCCAATGAACTTGGCAATGCGGAACAGGCCATCACCAAGTACGTCTCTGACCCGAACCTTCAGGCTCAGATCAACCAGCGGATGAGTCAGGACTT
>DAICYU010000815.1 GCA_027311485.1 Acetobacteraceae bacterium | reverse complement strand
GCCGCGCGCCCGCAGGCCGGAGAGCGCCATATCGATGTCCTCGGCGCGATGGCCGGGCGTTTCGCCGATAAAGCGCAGGGTGAGATGATAGTTTTCCGGCGGCACCCACCGTGCGCCTGGGATACCCGCCCCGGCCAGGGCCGAAAGCCGGTCCCGCAGCGCCCAGGGCAGATCGAGGGCGACGAACAATCTCATCCTGTCAACCTCATGCCGGATGGGCCTCAGACAGGAGTTTATCAACAAGCGGCAGGAGTCGCGCAACAATTCGGCGCACCCCTTCCGCATTCGGATGCATCTGGTCGGCCTGGTTCAGGTCGCGGACGGTCGCCACGCCCTGGAGGAAAAACGGGTCGTACAGTATGCCCGGCCGCTGGCCGAGGCGGTCGAACACCGCGCAGAAGGCCTTCTCATAATCCGGTCCAAGGTTTGGCGGCGCATACATCCCGGTCAGTAATACGGGTATGTGTCGCGCGGCCAGGGTGTCCAGGATGGCCGTCAGGTTGGCCTCCATATCCTTGGGGTCCACACCGCGCAGCCCGTCATTGGCCTCAAGCTCCACGATCGCGGCATCGGCGCCATCGGCCAATGTCCAGTCCAGCCGAGACCGTCCACCGGCCGATGTGTCACCGGAGACGGCCCCGTCGACGATGCTGACGTCATGCCCCTGTGCTTTCAGCGCCTGCTGGAGCTGGACCTCGAACCCGTCCGCGTGCGGCAGGCCGTAGCCGGCCGACAGCGAGTCGCCGAGGACCAGCAGGCGGATTGGATGCTCGGCGGCGGTGGCAGCTGCGCGGCAGACTCCGGTGCCGAGGGTGAGCCCGGCACAGACGGCCAGTCCGGCGATTGCCAGACACACCTTACGCCAGGCAGCCCGCAGCCAATATAGATCGGTCATGGATCGCATCCCGCTCTCTTCATCTGGCGCTGGCGCCATGCCGTTGGTTCGCGTCAGGAAACTGCAACTGACCGTGCCGTCCGCGGCCGGGCCGGTCAATATTCTGCGCGGTGTCGATCTGGACATCGCCCGAGGTGAGGCGGTTGGGCTGGTCGGACCATCAGGCTCCGGCAAGACCAGCCTGCTGATGGTGCTTGCGGGGCTGGAACGCGCGACCGCCGGCACTGTTGCACTGGACGGCAGCGAGGTCACGCGACTGGACGAAAATGCGCTGGCTCGGCTGCGGCGCAACCGAATCGGCATCGTGTTTCAGGCGTTCCACTTGATCCCGACCATGACAGCGCTGGAAAACGTGGCCATTCCGCTGGAACTGGGCGGCCACCGGAACGC
>DAICYU010000814.1 GCA_027311485.1 Acetobacteraceae bacterium | reverse complement strand
CCTATCAGGAATCCTGTGTGAGGGGTCACAATGAGGCCCGGGCGGCCGGGCGCAGGAGTGACCATGGGTATCCGTGACGAGCTGATAGACGAGTTGCTGGCCGGCCAGGACCCGGCGACGGTGATGCGCCAGGACGGGCTGCTTGGGGACCTGAAGCAGGCCCTGCTGAACCGGCTGATGGCGGCTGAATTCGACCACCACCTGGTGGAGGAAAAGGCGGCCGGCGCCGGCCCGAACCACCGCAACGGTACGACCCGCAAGCGCGTGTTGACCGACGATGGCCATGTCGAGGTGACCATTCCGCGCGACCGGCAGGCGCGCTTCGACCCGGTGCTGATCGGCAAATACCAACGCCGGCTGCCCGGCTTCGACGACAAGGTCATTTCGCTCTACGCACGCGGCCTGAGCACCCGCGAGATCCAGGGCCACCTGCGCGAGATCTATGGCGCTGAGGTTTCGCCTGACCTGATCAGCACCGTCACCGACGCGGTCACCGCCGAGGCGGCGGAGTGGCAGTCCCGTCCGCTCGACCCGCTGTATCCGCTGGTGTTCTTCGACGCCATCCGGGTCAAGGTGCGCGATGAGGGCACGGTGCGCAACAAGGCTGTCTATCTGGCACTGGGCGTGTCCACCGACGGCCGCAAGGATGTGCTGGGGCTGTGGGTGGAGCAGACCGAGGGGGCGAAGTTCTCGCTGCGTATCGTCAACGAACAGCGCAATCGCGGGGTCAATGACATCCTGATCGCTGTGGTCGACGGGCTGAAGGGCGTTCCCGAGGCCATCAACGCCGCCTTCCTGCAGACCCAGGTGCAGACCTGCATCGTGCACCTGCTGCGCACCTCGCTAGCCTTCGTCTCCTGGGCCGACCGCCGCGAGGTGGTAGCGGCGCTGAAGCCGATCTACACCGCCGCCACAGCCGAGGCCGCGCTGGTCGCATTGGATGCCTTCGAGGCCGGGCCATGGGGGCGGAAATACCCCGCCATCGCCCCGGCCTGGCGGCGGCAGTGGGAACAGGTGATACCGTTCTTCGCCTACCCGCCTGAGGTGCGACGGATTATCTACACCACCAATGCGATCGAGAGCCTCAACAGCAAACTGCGCAGCGCGGTCCGCAGCCGTGGTCATTTCCCGTCTGACGAGGCCGCCATCAAGTTGCTGTATCTGGTGTTGCGCCAGGTCAGCCAGGGCTGGAAGATGCCGCAACGCGAGTGGACCTCTGCCACAACACAGTTCGCTATCCTATTCGGCGACCGCTTCCAGATCGCGTAGGGGATCGTTTTGTAACCGACCCCTCACACAGGATTCCTGACAGGCTCGCTGCGGCCCCACTTCGTGAAGGCACGCGTGAAGGTGAGGCAATACCATGATGGTTCGCATGCGATCTTCCATGGT
>DAICYU010000813.1:618-1396 GCA_027311485.1 Acetobacteraceae bacterium | reverse complement strand
TGGCCGCAAAGACCCCTGCCCAAGCTGAAGCCGAGCCCGTGCAGTCGGGCGACTGGCCAGAGACAGATCCAAGCAAGGGGCTGACCGCGAGCGAGGCCGCCGCACGGCTGGCCCGTGTCGGGCCCAATGCCATTGCCGAACAGACCGTCCCGGCGTGGCGGCAACTGCTGGCGAAGTTCTGGGCGCCGGTGCCTTGGATGCTCGAAGCCGTCATCGTGCTGCAGGTGCTGCTCGGGCGCGGGCTGGAATCGCTGGTCATCGCCGTACTGCTGGTGTTCAACGCCGTGGTGGCGTTCGTGCAGGAACAGCGCGCCAAGGATGCGCTGGCGCTGCTGCGCAAGCAGTTGCACGTCAACGCGCGCGTGCGGCGCGACGCGCAGTGGCAGCAGATTGCCGCCGAGCAGGTGGTGCCGGGCGATGTGGTGCACATCCGCGCTGGCGATATCGTGCCGGCCGATCTGCGGCTGCTCGATGGCGCCGTGTCGCTCGATGAGTCGGCGCTCACCGGCGAATCGCTGCCGGTGGACGCGGGTGCGGGCAAACCGGCCTACACCGGCGCCATCGTGCGACAGGGCGAGGCTACGGGCGTCGTCACCGCGACCGGCGCACGCACCTTCTTCGGCCACACCGCGGAATTGGTGCGTACCTCCAACGCACCTAGCCACATGCAAAGCACCATCTTCGCCATCGTCAAACGGCTGGTGGTATTCGACCTCGTGCTCGTGGCCATTGTCATCGGCTTCGCGCTGTGGCATCACCTGCCCTTGCTCGACACGGC
>DAICYU010000813.1:0-608 GCA_027311485.1 Acetobacteraceae bacterium | reverse complement strand
GACACGGCAGTGTTCGCGCTCATGCTGCTGGTGGCCTCGGTGCCGGTGGCGCTGCCTGCCACCTACACCCTGGCCACAGCCGTGAGCAGCCAGTTGCTGGCGCATCAGGGCGTGCTGGTCACGCGGCTGCCCGCAGTGGAAGAGGCTGCGGCGATGGACACGCTGGTGTCCGACAAGACCGGCACGCTCACGCAGAACAGTCTGCGCTATGCGGGCGCCACTGCGCTCGTGCAAGGTGCTGACGAAAACGCCGTGCTGCGCGCTGCCGCGCTGGCCAGCGACGATGCCACGCAAGACCCGCTCGATCTGGCCCTCCTTGCCCCCGCGCGCGAACGCAGGCTGCTGGCCGATGCGCCTGTACGCAGTGCCTTTCACCCCTTCGACCCCGCGACGCGGCGCAGCGAAGGGCTCTACACCGTGGACGGTCAGCCCTGGCGCGCGATGAAGGGCGCCGCCACGGTCATTGGTCCGCTGTGTCATCTCGACGCCGCGCAGCAGGCTGCGCTGGACGCGGCGGAGAAACAGCTCGCCGCCAGCGGCGCGCGCGTGCTCGCGGTGGCGGCGGGCGCGAATGATGCGCTGCAGTTGCTCGGCGTGGTGGGCTTGTC
>DAICYU010000812.1 GCA_027311485.1 Acetobacteraceae bacterium | reverse complement strand
CCGTCCTGGGATCAGCCCCCGCGGGCCACCTGGCGGCGTTGGAACAGTTGCGCGCCATCGCCTACCGGGAGGCTTCGACCATGGCCTACGCCGATGCCTTCCGCACCATCATGCTTGCCTTCCTGGTCACCACCCCGCTGGTGCTGCTGCTGCGCAAGGTCACGCCGCCGAAAGCCCCGCCCGCCGACGCCCATTGATCTTTCGAACGGAGATCCCCCATGCAAGTAACGTCCTCCCGTGCTGCCCTGATCACCGGCGCATCCGCCGGCATTGGCGCCATCTACGCCGATCGCCTGGCGCGCCGTGGCCACGATATCGTCCTTGTGGCCCGCGACAACGCACGCCTCGATGGGCTGGCGGCCCGGTTGCGCGCCGTCCACGGTGTCTCGGTCGATGTCCTGGCGGCCGACCTGACGCGGGCCGGCGACCTCGGTCAGGTCGAGGTTCGGCTGCGCGACGATGCCCGGATTGGCCTTCTGGTGAACAATGCCGGGGCCGCGACCGCCGGCGGTTTTGCCAATCCCGACCTGGACGCGTTGCAGCGCCTGATCACGTTGAACATCACGGCCGTAACCCGGCTGGCCGGCGCCGTCGTGCCCCGGTTCCTGGCCGAGGGCGGTGGTTCGATCATCAATCTGGCGTCCGTGCTGGCCATCGCGCCCGAGCTGATGCCCGGCATCTACCCGGCGACCAAGGCGTTTGTCCTGACATTCTCCCAGGCATTGCAGGCCGAGCTGGGGCCGCGGGGTGTGTATGTGCAGGCGGTGATGCCGGCGGCGACGCGCACGGAGATCTGGGAGCGATCCGGCATGAACCCGAGCGCGATCCCGGTGATGATGGATGCCGGCGAACTCGTCGATGCCGCGCTGGTTGGGTTCGACCGCCGGGAAGCGATCACCATCCCGCCGCTGCCCGATGAAAGCCAGTGGAGCGACTTCACCGCCGCGCGGCTGGCGATGTTGCCCAACTTCCGCCAGCAGAACGCCGCCGCACGCTATCGCGCCTAAGGCTTTTTATCGATCGTCGGTGGCAGGTTTGGCAGGTTCCCACCGTCGGGCTTGCCGACCGACCGTAGCCGCAATTCCACGGACATCTGGCCTCACCTTGTTGTCGCCGGTGGGCGGCATCTGCCCCGGCGGGCGAAAGTAACAATAGAACTGTCTATAGCGGTTGACATAAAGTTATGTTGATCCGACAGTATTCCGATAAATAAACGTATCGAAATGCAGACAGGGTCATCAAATCGTGTGGGCTGAACGCAGTCGCGCCCGTGTTTGCTCATCCCAACGTTACAAGCGACACTTTGCGACGATCACCGCCAGCGGCGGCCCGGTTCATGGCGTCGTGCCAAATCAAGTACAGCGACCTCAATGGATCAAGCACGCGCAAAGGTGCCAGCCGCATTTTTCCGGCCTTTAAGGCTGATAATCGACGTATTCACCCCCG
>DAICYU010000811.1 GCA_027311485.1 Acetobacteraceae bacterium | reverse complement strand
AAAATGTCATGAGCGAGCACGCGATCGACCACCCACAGGCAAAGAAGGGCGGCTGCGGCGTTAGCGTCCCGGCTGGAGTCGCCTCCGACGTGGACCCCGTCTGCGGCATGCAGGTCGACCCGGCCACGTCAAAGCATCGGTACGAGCACGCTGGGATCACCTACCACTTCTGCTGCGGCGGCTGCCGCGCCAAGTTCGCAGCCGACCCGGCGAAGTATCTCGCCTCACCGCAGGCGGAGGTCGCCGCGAAAACCGCTACGGACCCGGTTTGTGGGATGAAGGTCGATCCCGCGACATCAAAGCACCGCATGGACCACGACGGAACGACGTATCACTTCTGCTCGGCAGGCTGCCGGACGAAGTTTGCGGCCGCTCCTGATGGATACCTGAAGCCCAAGGGGGCCGAACCCGCGAAGCCCGGCGCCATCTACACCTGCCCGATGCACGCGCAGATCCGCCAGGTCGGGCCCGGGAGCTGTCCCATCTGCGGCATGACGCTGGAGCCGGTCGAGATCACCGCCGAGGCCGTGCCAAACACCGAATTGGCTGACATGTCTCGCCGCTTCTGGGTAGGCCTCGTGCTGACTCTGCCGGTGTTCATCCTTGAAATGGGGAGTCACGTCCCTTGGTTCGGCCTGCGCGACCTCGTCCCCGAGCAGACATCAATCTGGATTCAGTTCGCCTTGTCGACGCCTGTGGTCCTATGGGCCGGGTGGCCGTTCTTCCAGCGCGGCGCCGCTTCGGTGCGCACCGGCCATCTGAACATGTTCACGCTGATCGCGTTGGGAACGGGAGCTGCCTACCTCTACAGCCTGGCCGCGACATTTGCTCCGGGGCTGTTCCCGGCCGGATTCCGCATGATGGGCGGTACCGTTGCCGTCTACTACGAGGCCGCCGCAGTCATCACCGTGCTGGTGCTGCTCGGCCAGGTGCTGGAACTGCGGGCCCGTGACCAGACCGGCGGTGCCATCCGTGCCTTGCTCAACCTAGCCCCGAAGACCGCGCGACGCCTACGTGAGAGTGGAGAGGACGAGGAGATCGCCCTCGACCAAGTCCAGGTCGGCGATCGGTTGCGCGTTCGGCCGGGCGACGGGGTTCCCGTTGACGGAACCGTCGTGGAAGGCAAAAGCGCGGTCGACGAATCCATGGTCACCGGTGAGTCGATGCCTTCGCCCAAGGGCCCTGGCGATAAGATCATCGGCGGGACCGTCAACGGCACCGGGTCGCTCATCATGCATGCCGACAAGCTCGGGGCGGGGGGCATGCTTTCGCGCATCGTCGCTATGGTTGCCGAGGCACAGCGGAGCCGGGCACCGATCCAGAAGCTGGCCGACACAGTCGCCGGATATTTTGTGCCGGCCGTGCTTGGCATTTCCATAGTCGCCTTTATCGCTTGGGCAGTTTGGGGTCCGGCGCCCGCGCTCGCCTTCGCGCTGATCGCCGCGGTCTCCGTCGTCATTATCGCCTGCCCCTGC
>DAICYU010000810.1 GCA_027311485.1 Acetobacteraceae bacterium | reverse complement strand
CGGGATATTTGCGCAGAACGGCGGCCGAGAAGCCGATTTTCAGTGTCGTGAACCAATCCTGTGGCAGACCGCGCCTTGCCAGTGCGATGGCCGGGGCGATAACCTCCCGCAGCGGCAGCTTGCCCCAGAGCTGGTGCATATGGGCATAGCCGGCCGTCGCCGAGGGAATGGCGAATGACAGGGGGCCGTGGATGTTTGCGTCGCCCGCCACCTCGGGCCAGGCAAATAAATCCTGCTTCATGCGTCCGGTCAGCTTGAACGCCGAAGCATTCAGCCCGCGCGGCGCCACCGGCCCGAAATCGACAACATCGGCGGACGCCTGCCCGGCACGGTGCACCAGTGCAAAGCCGATCCCGCCCAACCCGGAATTCCACGGTTCAACTGCCGCCAGGGCCAGCGCCGTGGCAACCGCCGCATCGATGGCATTGCCACCGGCGTCGAGGATGGCAACGCCGGCTTCGGCAGCGCTGCGCACCTGCGACACAACGATGCCGCGCCGCCCGCGCGCCGCGGGCTTGGACAAAACCCAGTTCTGCGTTTGATGGGGAAGCGGCGCGTTCGACACCCTGGTATCCTCCTGTAGCTATCCGGCGGTCAGCGGAATGCCGGAAGCAATCCGCTGGCGAAGATCGTATGGTGACCCAATCTGGCTGTCGATACAGGCGATCCATGGCCTTACGTTCGCGCGGCGGGCTGCAGCCACCGTGACAGGAAGTTTTGCACTTTGTTGAACCAACCGATCTTCGCCCCAATCCTTCGGGCTGCCAGCCAACTCAGCGATCCACCGTTTGTCGGCGTGCTGTGGCGGAGTGTCGCCTGGTCGACTGTCTGTTTTGCAGCGCTGCATGTCGGCGCCGTCTGGGCGGTGCATGACATATTGGCGTTGCCTGGCCCGTGGGCATGGCTGGCGGACCTGCTGGGTACGGTCGGGGCATCGTTACTGGCTTTCTGGCTATTCCTGCCGGTCGCCGCGGCCGTCGGCACTCTGTACCTGGATCGCATCGCGGCGGCGGTGGAGCGGCGCTACTATCCATGGCTGCCACCCGGAAATGCGGCATCGTTGGTTGAGCAGGCCTGGGACGGCCTCGCCGTCGCATTGCGGGTGCTGGCGTTCAACGTGCTGGCGCTTGCGCTTGCGTTGCTGCTTCCCGGGATTGGCCTGATCCTGGGCTGGATGATTGCGTCCTACGCGATTGGGCGCGGCCTGTTCGTCGCCGTCGCCATGCGCCGCATGCCCCGGGCGGATGCGGAAGCACTGTATCGGATGTGCCGCGGACCGGTCCTGCTGCAGGGCGGAATTCTCGCCTTCTGCAGCTATGTGCCGCTGCTGAACCTTCTGCTTCCCTTGCTTGGAACCGCGGCGATGGTGCACGTGCTGGACTCCGCCATGACGGCATTGCCGCGGCGCCAGCCGGATTCGGTCACGGCCTCATGGTAAGAATGATAGCGACGTAAACAGATTGTTGTTTGACACCCGCGCTCC
>DAICYU010000080.1 GCA_027311485.1 Acetobacteraceae bacterium | reverse complement strand
GCTTGGTATCGCCGTGGGAGGCATAGGCGCAGGCCAGGATGTCGGTCTGCTGCGTACGCGTCGGCATGCCGGTCGACGGCCCGGCGCGCTGCACGTCGAAGATCACCGCCGGGATCTCGGCGAAATAGGCCAGCCCCAGGAACTCCTGCATCAGCGAAATGCCGGGGCCGGAGGTCGCGGTGAACGCCCGCGCGCCGTTCCAGGCGGCGCCGATCACCATGCCGATCGAGGCCAGCTCATCCTCGGCCTGCACGATGGCGAAGTTGCTCTTGCCGGTCGCCTTGTCCACCCGCATCCGGTTGCAGTAGCGGGTGAAGGCCTCGGCCAGGGAGGAGGACGGCGTGATCGGGTACCAGGCGCACACCGTGGCGCCGCCATACACGGCGCCCAAGGCCGCGGCGCTGTTGCCGTCGATGAAGATGCGGTCACCGACACTGTCGGCCTTGCGCAGCTTCAGGCCGATCGGGCACTCCAGGTTCTGCTTCGCCCAGTCCAGCCCCATGTGCAGCGCCTGCACGTTGGCGGCGATGAGCTTGTCGCGTCCCTTGAACTGTTCGGCCAGCAGCTGCTCGATCACCGCCGGGTCCATGTCCAGCAGCGCCGCCAGTGCGCCGAGGCCGACAATGTTCTTGAACAGCTGCCGCTGCCGCGTATCAGTATAGGCTTTGTTGACCATCTCGGTCAGCGGCACGCCGATCACCACGATATCGTCGCGGAACCGGTCGGCCGGGATGGTGCGGGTGCTGTCGTAGAACAGGTAGCCGCCCGGCTCGATGGACCTGACGTCCTTGTCCCAGGTCTGCGGGTTCATCGCCACCATCAGGTCGGCGCCGCCACCGCGCGCCGCCAGGTGGCCGGCTTCCGAGATCCGCACCTCATACCAGGTCGGCAGGCCCTGGATGTTGGACGGGAAGATGTTGCGCGGCGTTGCCGCGATCCCCATCCGCAGCACGGATTTCGCGAACAGCGCGTTGGCACTGGCCGAACCCGATCCGTTGACGTTGGCGAACTTGACGACGAAGTCGTTGGTCCGCTCGATCCCTTTGACCCGTTCTACTTGCTGCAGCATGCGTTCCCCGCTTGCGCCACATCGATCAGGAAGCGTTGCATGTCCCACGCGCCGGTCGGGCAGCGTTCGGCACACAGCCCGCAATGCAGGCACACATCCTCGTCCTTGGCCATGATCCGGCCGGTTTTCAGTGCCCCCGATACATACAATGCCTGATCCGGATTCCGCGCCGGGGCGCTCAACCGCGTCCGCAGTTCGGCTTCCTCACCGTTCGCGGTGAAGGTCAGGCAATCGACCGGGCAGATATCCACGCAGGCGTCGCATTCGATGCACAGCTTGTCGGTGAAGACCGTCTGCACGTCGCAGTTCAGGCACCGCTCCGCCTCGGCGTAGGCCAGGACGGGATCGAAGCCCAGCTCAACCTCGGCGCGGATGTCGTTCAGCGCCGCCAGCTTGTCGCGGTGCGGCACCTTGAAGCGCAGATCCAGGGAGATGCCGTTGTCGTAGCTCCACTCATGGATGCCCATCTTCTGGCTGGCCAGAGTCACCATCGGCGGCGGCCGGTCCGCCACATCCGCGCCTTGGCAGAACTGGTGGATCGAGATCGCCGCCTGATGCCCGTGCGCGACGGCCCAGATGATGTTCTTCGGCCCGAACGCCGAGTCGCCGCCGAAGAAGACGCGAGGGTTGGTGGACTGGAAGGTGGTTTCATCGACCACCGGCATGGTCCACTCATTGAACTGCAGGCCGATATCGCGCTCGATCCACGGGAAGGCGTTTTCCTGCCCGACCGCGACCAGCACGTCGTCGCACTCGAAGAACGCATCCGGTTCGCCGGTCGGTACCAGTTTGCGGCGGCCGCGCGCATCATACTCGGCCTTCACCTTCTCGAAGGTCATGCCGTACAGCTGGCCGTTGTGGTGCTTGAATTCCTTCGGCACCAGGTAGTTCAGGATCGGGATGTCCTCATGAAGCGCATCCTCCTTTTCCCACGGAGATGCCTTCATCTCCTCGAAGCCCGAGCGGACGATCACTTTCACGTCGTCGCCGCCCAGCCGGCGGGACGACCGGCAGCAATCCATCGCCGTGTTGCCGCCGCCCAGCACGATCACGCGGCGGCCGATCGTCTTGACGTGGCCAAAGGACACGTTGGCCAGCCAGTCGATGCCGATATGGATATTCGCCGCGGCTTCCTGCCGTCCCGGGATATTCAGGTCGCGTCCCTTCGGCGCGCCGGAGCCGACGAACACCGCGTCATAGCCCTCATCCAGCAGCGCCTTCAGGCTGTCCACCCGCTGGCCCAGTCGCATCTCCGGCCCGAGGGCGGTGATGTAGCCGACCTCCTCGTCGATCACTTCCTCAGGCAAGCGGAATTTCGGAATCTGGCTCCGGATCATCCCGCCCGCTCGGCTTTCGCCGTCATAGACGACGCATTCATAGCCAAGCGGCGCCAGGTCTCGCACCACGGTCATCGAGGCAGGTCCGGCGCCGACCAGCGCGATGCGCTTGCCGTTGCGTTCCGTGGGCGGCGCCGGCATGCGGCCGCTGACGTC
The DNA here is from genome assembly GCA_027311485.1 of Acetobacteraceae bacterium. Taxonomy (GTDB): domain Bacteria; phylum Pseudomonadota; class Alphaproteobacteria; order Acetobacterales; family Acetobacteraceae; genus Rhodopila. The sequence continues at coordinate 8,849 of DAICYU010000080.1, read as the reverse complement.
TCCCTTGTAGTCGGCGGCGACTCGCTTCAGGCGGCAGATGGCAACCGGCTCTTCCTCCACCCGGCCGCGGCGGCAGGCGGGTTCGCACGGGCGGTCGCAGGTGCGGCCGAGGATGCCGGGAAAAACGTTGGAATTCCAGTTCACCATATAGGCGTCGGCGTATCGCTCCGCGGCGATCATCCGGATGTATTCTGGAACCGGTGTATGGGCGGGACACGCCCACTGGCAATCGACTACTTTGTGGAAGTAGTTCGGATTACTGATATCCGTTGGCAGCAAGCGTTTACTCCCCTTCGTCGGTCAGCCAGGGCACCTTGCGGTATCTTTTCGCTTTGTGATCGAGGCATGTGCCTTAACGCGCTTTGCCTCGTCAATGGACAAACTAGTCCGGATCGGCCGGCGCGGCAATGCGGCCGGCGGACGCCTGAACGAAGGCCGTTCGCCGCAGTGCGAGGGGCGTCCACGGGTGCTGTCGAAAAAGCAGGGGCCTGCCGCGCGGCCGGCGCGCAACGGGCGGCGGGCATCGCCACCCTGCGTCCCACCGGCCCGGCGCCGAAGCCGCAGGAAGGTTTATGTCGGCTCGATCTGCACGATACCCGGGCGCGGCGACGCCGCGTGCTCCTTCAGCACCGCATCGGTGCCAGGCTCGATCTCCTTCATCAGGACATCGTAGCCCCACAGATCCGCCAGGTGCTGCAGCACCATCCTTGTGTCCCGTTCATCCAGCAGGATCCGGTTCAGCGCGCGGTGATGCAGGATCAACTTGCGGTCGCCGGCCAGGTTCACATCCACCACCTGGATGTCCGGTGACGTCCAGGAGATGTCGTACTGCTTCGCTAGGGCCTGCTTGATCTTGCGGTAGCCGCGCTCATCGTGGATCGCCTCGACCCGCAGATTTGGCTCGTTCGAGTCGTCCATGACGTGGAACAGGCCAAAATGCCGCACCAGTTTCGGGCTGAGATACTGCAGGATGAAACTTTCATCGCGATAGTTCGCCCATACATCCCGCAGTACTGCCATCGGGTCGCCGCTGCCGGCGATGTGGGGGAACCATTGCTGGTCCTCGGCCGTCGGCACGGTGCAGATCCGCTCGATATCCTGCATCATGGCGAAGCCGAGGGCGTAGGGGTTCAGGCCGGAGTAGCGGGGATCGTCGAATTCCGGCTGGAACACCACGTTGGTGTGGGATTTCAGGAACTCCACCATGGCGCCGTCGGTCAGCAGCCCCTTCTCGTGAAGCCGGTTCATGATCCGATAGTGCACATAGGTGGCGCAGCCTTCGTTCATCACCTTGGTCTGCGACTGCGGGTAGAAATACTGCGCGATGATCCGCACGATGCGGAGCACCTCGCGCTGCCAGGGCGCCAACCGCGGCGCCGTCTTCTCCAGGAAATACAGAATGTTTTCCTGCGGCAGCTGCAGCAGCGCGCGCCGGCGTTCCACGGCGGTGGGGTCGGTCCGCGCATTGCCCTTGCCCGGCACGGTGCGCCACAGATCGTTGAACACCTGCTCGTCGTGCTCGCGGCGTTCCCGCTCCCGCTTTTCCTCCATCCGCAGATCGGTGGCGCGTTTTTGGGGGTATTTGTGCACCGCCTGATTCATCAGCGCGTGGGCGGCGTCCAGCAGGCGTTCGACGGCAACCTCACCGTAGCGCTGTTCGCACTGCATGATGTAGTCACGGGCGAATTCCAGGTAGTCCAGGATGCCGTTGGCGTCCGTCCATTGCTGGAACAAATAGTTATTCTTGAAGAAGTGATTGTGCCCGAACGCCGCGTGCGCGATCACCAGCGTCTGCATCGTGGCGGTGTTTTCCTCCATGATGTAGCTGATACACGGGTTCGAGTTGATGACGATCTCGTACGCCAACCCCTGCATGCCCGCGCGATACAGCGCCTCATTGCGGGAGAAGTGCTTGCCGAACGACCAATGCTTGTAAAACAGCGGCATGCCGATCGAGGAATAGGCATCCAGCATCTGCTCGGTGCCGATGACCTCGATCTGGTTGGTGTAGACATCCAGCCCCAACTCACCGATCGCGATCTTCTCGCATTCGTCGTGACAGCGCTGGATGGTGCGGAAATCCCAGTCGGCGCCCTCGAACATCGGGCGTTCCGCCCGGACCAGCGGCGCCCCAAGGTCAGGCTGGATCAGGTTCGTGCTCATTCGGCGTGGGCCTCCGCGCCTTGCTTCTTCGCGAACAGCTCACGGAACACCGGGTAGATGTCCCGCCGATGCCCGACCTTGCGCATGGCCATGGGCGCGCCGGCGCGAATGATGGAGGAATAAGTCTGCCACAGGTCGCTGTCCCGGCGGATGAAGCCGGGCGGAAAGTGCTCGGAATCGCGGCCGACTTCCAGATACGCGTAATACTGGCAGACCGGCAGGATCACGCGGGTCAGCAGGTTCGCGGTCTTGTCATTGTCGCTGGCGGTGTTGTCGCCATCCGACGCCTGGGCGGCGTAGATATTCCAGTTGTCCGGGCTGTAGCGGTCGGCGATGACCTTCTGCATCTCCTCCAGCGCGGTGGAGACGACGGTGCCGCCGGTTTCCGGGCTGTTGAAGAAGGTGTCCTCGTCCACCTCCGATGCCTGGTGCGTGTGGCGGATGAAGACCACGTCGACGTTCTTGTACCGCCGCTTCAGGAAGATATACAGCAGCACATAGAACCGTTTTGCCAGGTCCTTCATATGCTCGGTCATCGAGCCGGAGACGTCCATCAGGCAGAACATCACCGCCTGCGCGACCGGCTTCGGCTGTGCCTCGAACCGCTTGTAACGGACATCCAGCGGGTCGATATACGGGATGACGCTGGTTTTGCGCTGCTTGCGCCGCAGCTCCTCCTCCAGCGCGATGCGCCGTGGTTCGTCGCTGCCGTCCTTCAGCGCGTCGATTTCATCCTGCAGCGCCTGCAGCTCATCCGGCTTTGGCCGCTTCAGCGCGATGCGGCGGGACAGGCTGTTCCGCACTGTCCGCATCAAGGCCAGGTTCGCTGGCGAACCGCTGACTGAGTAGCCGGCGCGGTGGTACACCACCGCCTCGGCGTTCACCACCTTGCGCTTGGCCAGATCCGGCAGTTCCAGGTCTTCCAGGAACAGATCGACGAACTCGTCGCGGGACAGGGCGAAGCGGAAGTCGTCCTCACCCTCCCCGTCCGGGCTGCCTTCCGATCCGCCGCCACCCCCGCCGCTGGGCGGACGCTGGATCGTATCGCCGGCAATGTACTCCTTGTTGCCTGGCAGCAAATGGTCGCGGATGCCGCCGCTGCTGCTGCGGCGCAGGGTGGGCTCGTGCACGCCCTGTGAGGGCAGCACAACCTCCCCGCCTTGATCAGCGTCCTTGATGCTGCGGCTGCCCGAGCTTTCGTGCACCGCCTTGCGGATCTGCGACTTGGCGCGCCGCATGAAGCGCTGGCGGTTGGCGAGGTTCTTGCCACTCGGGTTCAGGCGGCGGTCAACGATGTGCATAATCGCCTGTCACACCTTTCCGGTTTGAACGGGGCCGAGAGGAAACATCTCAGCCCGCCTGCTTCACACGCATATACCACTCTACAAGCCGTCGGACCTGCCTTTCCGTGTAACCACGGGTCATCATGCGATCGACGAACTCGGTGTGTTTCTTTTCGGTGTCACTGTCCTTCTTCGAACCGAAGCTGATGACCGGCAGCAATTCCTCAACCTGGCTGAACATCCGGCGTTCGATGACGTCGCGGATCTTCTCGTAGCTGGTCCAGGACGGGTTCTTGCCGTTGTTGTTGGCACGCGCCCGCAGGCTGAACTTCACTACCTCGTTACGGAAATCCTTCGGATTTGCGATGCCCGCCGGCTTTTCGATCTTCGTGAGTTCCTGGTTGAGCAGCTCACGGTTCATCAACTGGCCCGTGTCGGCATCCTTGAAGTCGATGTCCTCGATCCAGGCATCGGCATAGGATACGTAACGATCGAACAGGTTCTGTCCGTAATCGTGGTACGACTCCAGGTAGGCTTTCTGAATCTCGTTGCCGATGAATTCGGCGTAACGCGGCGCCAGCTCGCCCTTGATGAACTCCAGGTAGCGCTTCTCGGTATCCTGCGGCAGCTGTTCACGCCGGATCGATTGTTCCAGCACATACATCAAATGCACCGGATCGGCGGCGATTTCGGTCGTATCGTGATTGAAGGTCGCGGCCAGCACCTTGAAGGCGAACCGGGTGGACGCGCCGTCCATGCCTTCCTCGACGCCGGCGGTGTCCTTGTATTCCTGCAACGACCGCGCCCGGGGATCGGTTTCCCGCAGGCTTTCGCCGTCATAGACCCGCATCTTGGCGAACACCGTGCTGTTCTCATGCCGGCGCAACCGCGTCAGCACCGAGAACCGCGCCAGCATCTCCAGCGTCGCCGGCGCGCAGGGCGCCTCGCCCAGTTCCGAGCGTGACACCAGCTTTTCGTAGATCTTCTGCTCCTCGGTCACGCGCAGGCAATACGGCACCTTGATGACGTAAATGCGGTCGATGAAGGCTTCGTTGTTATTGTTATTCTTGAAGCTCTGCCACTCCGATTCGTTGGAGTGGGCCATGATGATCCCCTGGAACGGGATCGCGCCGATGTTCTCGGTGCCGATGTAGTTGCCTTCCTGCGTCGCCGTCAGCAGCGGATGCAGCATCTTGATCGGCGCCTTGAACATCTCAACGAACTCGAGCATGCCCTGGTTGGCGCGGTTCAGGCCGCCGGAGTAGCTGTACGCATCCGGGTCGTTCTGCGCGTGCATCTCCAGTTTGCGGATGTCGACCTTGCCGACCAGGGAGGAGATGTCCTGGTTGTTCTCATCGCCCGGCTCGGTTTTCGCGATGGCGATCTGGCGCAGCCGCGACGGCATGATCTTCTGCACGTGGAAGCGGGAGATGTCGCCGCTGAACTCATCCAGCCGTTTGATGCACCATGGGCTCATGAGCCCGGTCAGCCGCCGCTGCGGGATGCCGTAGCGATCCTCCAGCATCGCACCCATGTGTTCCGGATTGAACAGGCCCAGCGGGCTTTCAAACACCGGGCTGAGCTGATCGCCGGCCTTCAGCACATAGATGGGGTAGGTTTCCATCAGCGCCTTCAGGCGTTCCGCCAGCGACGACTTGCCGCCGCCGACGGGGCCAAGCAAGTACATGATTTGCTTACGTTCTTCCAGGCCCTGGGCGGCGTGGCGGAGGAAGCCGACGATACGCTCGATCGTCTCCTCCATGCCGTAGAATTCGCTGAACGCCGGATACATCCGGATCGTCCGGTTCATGAAAATGCGGCCGAGGCGGGCGTCCTTCGCGGTATCCACCATCTCCGGTTCGCCGATCGCGGCGAGCAGGCGTTCCGTTGCCGTGGCATAGACCATCGGATCCTTGCGGCACGCTTCCAGGTATTCTGGCAGCGACATCTCGGCGTCGCGGTGCGCCTCATAGCCACGGGCGTAGGCTGAAAAAATGTCATCGACCGGCTGCATCGGCCGCTCCGTTGTTAAGGGTGGTGCCACGGTCAATCGCATTCATATGCACCGTACTATGCAAGATGGGTGCAACCGTAGCGGACAGGGGAGGTGTCGCGGGAATGTTTTCTTCGACTGGTTTCATTCCAACGCTCGCAAAGCTGATTTAGACTTACAGAGTTGCAGATAACGCGCAGTCATTTGTACAGATCTTTTTACTGCCGGTTCGACGCCACATCCGCGCGGGAGAAGCCTGGCCAACGAACGCAATCTCCCTGTGCGGCTGCACAGAAGCCCACAGCCCCGATTTCGAGGCATTATCCAAACGTTCAAGGGATCACGCCGAACATCGGACGTCTTCAGCGTTGCCGCCGCATGACCGACGATCACGCAACTGTGAAAGCCAGCTTCGGCGATTTCAAGGAAAATCGTGATAAAATCAAAGTTTTTTGGAAGTCGAAGATTTTCGTCTCCGCCTTGTCCGTGCCTGCGGGAACCCGCCATGTTCGCGTTGGCCGGCATCGGGCGCCGGGTACCCGTCTCTGCAATATAGGCTGTCAGGTGCATAATGCGCCTCCCCGAGCCCTGCAGTGCCGCCGAAGATCGACCGCACGGACCGTATCTGAATACAAGAATAATCTTAACAACCGGTTAACCGCGATCGCCGTTGCTCCCGCCGACAATGCCCAGAATGAACGCTACACCTGCGCATGCCCCGTTGTGGTGAAAATTTTCGTTTGGGATGTCGCTGTGCAGTCACTGCTGAAACAAAAGGCACGTGCCTTGACAGTGTCCGGCCGATTTGCCGGGATTTGATCGATCAAGCCCGGATCGCATGACGGCATCAATGCCGCTGTGACATGGTATTCACCAGTGCGACTCGCCCCCGGGGGGCTGTGCCGGTTCCTCCGATCCACATCCCCGGGCACGCGTCCGGCCGTAACCCAGCAACCGGTCCTTCCAGCCGGCCCGCGCTAAGGCTCGGCCGCGCCCCCTCGGTCATGACCTTCTTGGTCAATTCCCGCCCGGGCATCGGCCAGGCGGCGCAGCACCGCCTCCTCAACCGCTTCAGGCGGCGCCGGCGGCCGTATGCGGCGCAGCAGCGCAATGGTCCGTCGCATCTGGTCGAAATAGCGCGTGCACGCAGGACAGCGGAACAGGTGCAGGTTCACCGCCAGCCGCCGGTGCAGCGGCAACGCGCCTTCCAGGTAGTCGGTCACCAGCTCCGCCATGTCGCGACAAATGGGAATCGCGCCGCCCTTTCCTGCCGGATGGGGGATCGCACGCCGCAAGCCCCATGCGTATGATGCGGCCCAGCGCCGTTCCTGCAAAGGCCCAGTGGCATGACACGATGGACCGAGTTCGACGAGCCCGCCTTTCTGCAACGGCTGCGCAGCGGCGATCAGGCGGCCTATCGCACGCTGATCCGGCGCTTTCACCGCTCCCTGACCAACATGGCGTATTCGGTGATCGGCAGCACCGCCCAGGCCGAGGAGGTGGCGCAGGACACCTGGCTGGCCTTCTTCTCCGGAATCGACCGCTTCGAAGGCCGGTCCAGCGTCATCACCTGGCTGTTCACCATCCTGCTGAACCGTGCGCGCACCCGTGCCAGCGGGGAAAAGCGCATGGTTGCGCTACCAGCCGGATTCGACGGTTCATCCGGCGACGAACGCGCGGTGCCGCTGTCCGCGTTCAAGCCAGACGGTCACTGGATCGATGAACCACGCCTGTGGGACGATATCAGCCCCGAGCGGGTGATCGGCGGCAAGCAGCTATGGGACCATGTGGCGGCGGTGATGGAGACATTGCCGCCGGCGCAGAAGGCCGTCCTGATCATGCGTGACATCGAAGGGCAAAGTGCCGATGAAACCTGCGATCTGCTGCAGATCTCGGCCGAGAATCAGCGCGTCCTGCTGCATCGCGCCCGTGGTCGGGTACGCCAGGCCATCGATGTTCTGACCCAGTCCGGCGCCAGCCGCTCGCAGACCGCGGTGCCAGCCGCGTCCCGCACCGCGCCCCCACGACAAAAACAAGCCGGTGGCACCGCTCGGCTGATCGCCTGCTGGACGAAATTCGTGCAGGCCGTGATATCGCGCGTGGGCGCGCAGACCGTGAAATTGGGCTGGGGCGCGGATAACCGGGGCGCGGAGGGCCGGAGCGAGTCCTGCCGGGCATCCGCATGACCCCACCGCCGGAAGGCCGCATCTGGGCTGGATTGCCACTCACGCGCCCGCTCGTCATGGGCATCCTCAACGTCACCCCGGACAGTTTCAGCGACGGCGGCCAGCGCACCGACGCGGACACGGCGATCCGCGCCGGGATGCAGATGGCGGCGGATGGCGCTGACATCGTCGATGTCGGCGGCGAAAGCACCCGCCCCGGCGCGTCCGTCGTGCCCCCGGAGGTCGAGCAGGCGCGCATCGTGCCCGTCGTGCGCGCGCTCGCGGCGGCTGGCGTGGTCGTATCGGTCGATACGCGCAACGCCAGCACGATGCGCGCCACGCTGGACGCCGGCGCCCGGATCATCAACGACATCTCCGGTCTGGCCCACGACCCGGCCGCCGCGCCCCTGGTGGCCGAACGCGGCTGCCCGGTGGTGCTGATGCACATGCGCGGCACGCCGGCGACCATGAACACGCTTGCCACCTACCAGGATGTCTTGGCCGAAGTCCGCGCCGAGTTGCTGGACCGCCTGCATGCCGCGATCGCGTCTGGCATCCGGCCGGATGCGATCGCGCTGGACCCCGGGCTCGGCTTCGCCAAACACCCCGAACACTCCCGCGCCGTGCTGTGCCGCCTGGCTGAACTGGCCACGCTGGGCTATCCGCTGCTGGTCGGGCTGTCTCGCAAAGGCTTTATCGGTGCGTTGTCGGACGAGCCGGCAGCCGACCGGCGCCTGGGCGGATCGCTCGCCGCCGGCCTGTTCGCCGTGCTACATGGCGCATCGATTCTGCGCGTGCATGACGTTCGGGAGACGGTTCAGGCGATTCGTGTTTGGCAATCGCTAGCATTTTGCGGCACGGTTTCGCCCTCCCAAATACCGGGGGAGCGCGACAATCACGCCGGACGGAGCAATAAATCGGCATGACGAGGACAAGGCGGCTGTTCGGCACGGACGGGATTCGGGGCAAGGCGAACACCGAACCGATGACGGCAGGCATTGCGCTGCGGCTGGGGCAGGCGGCTGGGCTGATGTTCACCCGCGGTGCGCACCGCCACCGCGTGGTGATCGGCAAGGATACCCGCCTGTCCGGCTACATGCTGGAACCCGCCCTCACCGCCGGCTTCATCGGCGCCGGCATGGATGTCACCCTGCTCGGCCCGCTGCCCACCCCGGCCGTCGCGATGCTCACCCGATCCCTGCGCGCCGACCTGGGCGTAATGATCTCAGCATCGCACAATCCGTT
>DAICYU010000809.1 GCA_027311485.1 Acetobacteraceae bacterium | reverse complement strand
ATCGCCGTGCCTCGGGATTACCTGCTGACGGTCGGCGTCCGCCGCTAAGAACGGACGCAGCGGGCAGCGCGGCGTTTCCCGGCTGCCCCGGCTGGCGGGGTTCTGTCGGGGCGCCGCGCGGTTTCATGCAGTATTGCGGCCGTGCACCAGGTCATGCACGAAGCCGAGTTTCGCTACGACCGCAGGCGACAGCACGAACGGATACAGGTCGGGCTGTCCCATCGCCCGGTTCAGGCTGTTCATCGCGAAGGTCAGCGGCAGCCAGGCGTCGACGATCTCCTGCATGCTGGCCTTGCCCCGATACGGATCCAGATTGATGTCGGCGGTCAACGTCTCCTCCTTCACCAGCCGCGGCCGGACGCGGATGCCGAAGGCGCTGGCCATTTCCAGCGTATCGACGATATGCAGGTAGTGGGCCCAGGTTTCCGCCCAATCCTCCCACGCATGGGTGCTGGCGTATTGGCTGACGTAATGCTCCTGCCAGTCCGCCGGCGGGCCGTTTTCGTAATGTGCCTGCAGCGCTGCGTTGTAGTCCTGGGTGTCGTCCCCGAACACGGCTCGGCATGCCTCCAGCTTGTCGCCGTCGCGGACCAGCACGTCCCAGAAGTAATGCCCGACCTCATGGCGGAAATGACCAAGCAGGGAGCGATAGGGTTCATGCATCTGGGTGCGGCGGCGTTCGCGCTCCGCGTCATCGGCCTCGACCAGGGCAATGGTAATCAGGCCGTTATCATGGCCGGTCATCACCTTCGGCGCGCTGGGGTCCGGCGCATCGGCCAGGAAATCGAAGGCCAGACCATGCTCCGGGTCCTCGATGCGGGTTTTCAGCGGCAGCTTCAGCCGCAGCAGCGAATAGAACAGGTGATGCTTCGCCGCTTCCAGCCGTTGCCATCGCTGCAGGTTCTCGGGCAGCGACAGATCCGGAATCGTATGGTTGTGCCGGCAGGCCGCGCACAGCGTCGCATCGCTGTCGGCCGGGATCATCCAGTTGCAGGCGTTCTCCTGTGCGTTGTCGCACAGCCGCACCGCCCGGTCCGGCGCCGCGAGCGGGCGAAAGCGGTCACCGTCGGCATCCAGGGCGGATAGCGTCATGGCCCAGGGAAGATAGCCAAGCGGGTGGCCGCAGGCTTCGCAGCGTGTGTTCTCAAAGTAGAGAAGCTGGCCGCAGTTCTGGCACTTGAACAGCCTCATGCATGGGTTCCTTGATCAGGTCGCGTCCGAAGCGCCGGATGCCGTCCGTTGTTCCATGGAAACTCTGTTCGATGCCTGTTTACCGATCACTTTGGGCGGAAGCAGGCATCGGGGATGGGCCTGCCATCGGCCAGTGCCCGGATCATGCCCCGGAACAGCCGCGCTGGCGCATCGACGCACGCTGGAACCCGCAGCGCGGGGCGATTCGATGAAATGACGTATAAAGTCTTGGCGAATGGCAGAATTCCCTAATAATGCTGCCTGACAGCAGCGCGGAATGAAGACATGAACGATGTTCGACGCGGCGCTACGACACAGAACACGCTCTCCGCAGGGCTGCACCGCGTCGTTGTGGTGGGCGGCGGTGCCGGCGGGCTCGAAC
>DAICYU010000808.1 GCA_027311485.1 Acetobacteraceae bacterium | reverse complement strand
AGCCCGCGTCGCAGTCACCTCGGCACTCGTTGCGGTTGGCCCGCGTTTCCCCATCGGCTAAAACCGAAGCCGGATAACTCTTTGAGAATATTCAAGAGTTATCCGGCTTCAGTGTGTCTGAATCGGTCAAAATAAGGCCAACTGTTCGGGCACTTTAGGGCCTCGGCCGCGCTTCGAACCGCGAAAGACCACCATCTGTTCGAATTGCCGGTCGGTTATCGACAGAACATGCACTGCACCCTTGTTGGGTCGGGCTTTGGCGATCTCCCGGACGCGACGCTCGACTTGTTCCTTCCCCGCGCAAAACCGCATGTAGATGCTGAACTGGCTCATCTCATAGCCCTGGTCCAATAGCCATTGCCGAAAACCTGTCGCTGCGCGTCGCTCCGCCTTCGTGCCGACCGGCAAATCGAACATCACCAGCAGCCACATGAAGAGATAACCCGAAAGTGGCGGATTAGAAGACCGGCCCACCGCCCCCCTCCGGCTTCGGTCGCACCCTTGGCAAATGGGGAAATTCCAAAACGGGCTCACCTGTCAGAAAGCTCTGCGCCAGGCTCGCCGCCAGACGGATCATGCAGGTTGATAATGGCGTACGGCCTGCTGCCGTCGTTTCGTCCTGCAAAAGCACCGCCGCCAGCACGCGCTTCCCAGCTGTGTCAAGCTGGGACTTTCCGTTTTGCAGCAGGCCGACAACCGCCACATCCACAATCGGACGAAACGGCTCCATAAGATCATCGGCAAGCGGCATGGCATCTTGGGGATGCCGATGAAATATTCCCATACCGGGATGCAGACCCGCGGCAACGATAGCCCGCGCCGTTGCGCTACGTAACACGGCGTATCCGTAATTCAGCATGCCGTTGACTCCATCGTCATCGGGGTCACGCCTGAAATCACCGCCCAGGAGCAAAGGCCAATATCGCCGAGCCGCCTGGGCCTCAATGTTATCCGGATCACCAGACCGGACCTGCCTTGCCAACTGACTGAATGCGTCCGCTGGCCGGCCCGTACGCGCGAGCGCCCAGCCCTGCCGCAACACTTTGGCCACCACAACCTGCGTCCAAAGCCGCTTCATGAGGATGCGGCTCGCCAGAACCTGTGCTTCCATCCGTCGCTGTTGTGCATGGTGGCCGGCAACCGGCCAAAGCAGACCGGCCGGGGCATAGTTGCGACCGCACAAGACGAACGGGATTCCTCTCACTGCCAACTCCGCCAATAGCGTGCAGGAGGCTGTGGTTGTCGGCGACGTTGCCATCACCGCGCTCAGATCATCCAGGGGAACACGGCCAATCTCCTCGCCCTTGGCGACGATCGTCATGAACCCCCGGAGCTTTGACAAATGCCGCCCGTCCTCAGCGATCTCGACGATCCGGCCAAGCGGCGAACCGGTCACCGGCGGCGGTCCCCGCGCCAGACGCGGCCATCGGGCGTGACAAAAACCTTCCGTGCCGCTTCGGCCTTTAGCCGTGTCGCACTTGCATTTGTATACTTGAAGGGGTCGTCCTTTGCGGCGTCGCGTGCCTTCAGGTTTCCTGCCTCAAAATGTGGCGCGAGGGTCACTTCACCATCGCGCATTTTAACAACC
>DAICYU010000807.1 GCA_027311485.1 Acetobacteraceae bacterium | reverse complement strand
ATCTGCCAGCCGAAATCGGCCAGCAGCCAGCCGATGAACGGCGAGCCGATGAAAACACCCAGCGGGACACCGGCGACCGTCATCGCCGAGGCGAAACCACGCTCATGGTCCGCCGCCCAGACGCCGATCACCTTGGTACCGGCGGGCGCCAGCGGTGCCTCACCCGCGCCCAGCAGAATGCGCCAGCCGACCAGGGAACCGACGCCGGTGGCCGTGGCGGTCAGCATCGTGGCGGCGCCCCACAGCAACGCGGCGCCGCCATACACCAGCCGTACCCCAAGCCGATCGAGCGCAATACCCATCGGCACCTGGAGCAGGAAATAGGTCCACAGGAAGGCCGAGAGAACCACGCCCATCTCGGCCGGATGGATTCCGAACTCCTTCATCAATGTCGGTGTTGCGTAGGAAAGATTGACGCGGTCGATATAGTTTATGGTCGTTGCGATCAGTAGAAGCGTAATAATCCGCCACCTGACGTTTGTCATTTCCTGGACGTTTCCTTATTACCGAGTGTCGCGAACCAGAAGTCTATCGTCGTGAATTTTGCCCTGGTGCGCGACACTGGCCCTTTGTCTTCAGTGGCCTGCTTGTCCCCGGCGACCGCCACTCAGTGCGGCGAACGTCCGGGGCAGGACACTAATCATCAAGCCACGCCACCGCACGGATGGGGCTGCCGGTACCTCCCTTGATCCTCAGCGGGAAGCCGATGAAGCGGAAGCGACCCTGACCGACGAGCTTGTCCAGGTTGACCAGCCCTTCCATGTGCGTAAAGCCCATATCCCGGCAGACATGGTGCACTTCGAAGTTATTACGCCCCGGCCGGCCCGGGCTGACGGCCTCCACACCGAACATGCCGATCCCCTTGCGGCCGAGCCATGTCGCGGATTCTTTGGTGAGGCCGGGAAAGTCGGTGATGAAGGCGTCGGTGCCGTGGGTGCGGCGGTAGAAGTCCATGTGCAGCAGCACGGTATCCTTCGGCCGGATATCGACGCCGGCAACATCGATCGCCTGTTCAAGGTCCTCGATGCTGATGTCGGATTTCAGCGGCTTGTGCGACAGGTCCAGGCACACCGCCTCGGTGAAGAAGTTCTCCAGCGGCATCTCGTCGATGCCCTTGGCGCCAGGGCTGTCGTCGAAATGCACCGGCGCATCGACATGGGTGCCGGAATGGTCACCCATGTTCAATGACATCACCGCGGAGGAGAACGCGTAGCCGTCCGCCTCCCGCTTTTCAGCGTGCGTGGTGAACGGGGCGATGATCACCATCGGATGGTTGGGCAGGCGCGCCATCTTGTGGTGGATCTCGCGGCTCAGGTCGATCAGTCTCATGGTTGCTGTTTCCTGGCATAGGTTACACGGCGCGACGGTAACGCATGCTCACGGAACAAAGAAACAGTCCCGCGCCGACAGCGGCGAAGACCATCAGTGCCAGGAAATACGAACCGGTTGCACTGACGATCAGCCCGACGATCACCGGAATAACGATACCCGAGATGTTGCCGGCGAAGTTCATCGCCCCGCCCAGGAATCCGGCCTTGTCGCCGCCGATCAGCAGTCCGGGCAGGGTCCAGTACATGCCGCACCAGCGCAGGA
>DAICYU010000806.1 GCA_027311485.1 Acetobacteraceae bacterium | reverse complement strand
ACAGGGCGGGGTTGCCGTGTTCGATCTTCTCCCAGACGCCGCCGGGGAAGTAGGTGTTGCCGGGCGACAGGGCATTGACCCTGATGTTCTTGGCGGCCAGCTGATACGACAGCCCTTTGGTGTAATGAATCAGCGCCGCCTTGAACACGCCGTACGGCCCGGCGGCGAAATCGACTTCGCGTCCGGATACCGATGAAATCACCACAATCGACGCAGCTTTCGATTTCTCCAGGAACGGCATCGCCGCGTTGACGGCACGGACCGTTCCCATCATGTCCGTGTTGAATTCCGCCTGCCATGCGGCTTCATCCTGCCCGATCGCCAGCGCCGAGACGTTGGATACCACGATATCGATGCCACCGAATTCGGCGCCGACATCCGCAACCCATTGCGTCAGCGCCGGGCCGTCGGCGACATCCAGCGCCCGTCCGGTCGCCCGCACGCCGCGGCCCACCAGATCCTTGACCGTCTGCGCAACCTCATCGGCATTGCGGGCGCAGATCGCGACATCCACACCCTCCGCCGCAAAATGTTCCGCGACCGCTCGGCCGATACCTTTGGTACCGCCCGTTACAATGGCCTTCATGCCGGCCAGACCGAGATCCATACGAGTGCTCCTTGTGGGTTACGCGGCCAGCCAGGACTTCGAAATGCCAGCGCCGACGGTGTATTTCGGATCGACAAAATTGCCGAGGCGGACGCGGCCGCATTGGCTGAGCATCATGTAGGCGTCCCACCGGTCGAACCCGTACTCGGCTTCCATCCAAAGCACGAGTTCACGGTAAGCGATGCGGGTGGCGTCCTCCAACGGACGGGCGCTGCCGATCGCCATGATGAAATCCTCCCGCTCCAGCCGCGGCCACTCGATAGTCCAGCCCTTGATCACGTCGACGCGGATCGTGGTGGTGGAGGGATATTCGACCGCTGTGCCGCAGACCTCTCCGTCACCTTGGCAGGCATGCGCGTCGCCGATGAACAGGCGTGCACCGGCCGTGCGGACCGGCAGATAGGTGATGCTGCCCGGCCCCATGTCCGGCAGGTCCATGTTGCCGCCATGCGAGTCCGGCGTCAGCGAGTTGATGGAATCGATTTCGGGTGAGGTGCTGAGCGTGCCAATATGCGGAGCATAGGGCAGGGTGACACGCGTGCTCCAACGCACATGCTTGGTGTCCACATGCACCTTGCGCGTCAGTTCGGGCAGCGGTTCGTTCAGCGTGGCGGTCAAGGCCGTGCCGGTCAGCGCGCCGAAATGCGGGATCATGCAGCAGGTGCCGCAGGGATTATCCCCGCGCGGCAGCATCGACTCGATGTGCACCGCGATGCAGTCGCCGGGTTCGGCGCCTTCGATCATGATCGGACCGTTCTGCGGATTGACGAACGGCATGCGCAGCTTTTGCGACGGCTTGTCCTGCTCGGTGCGGATTGCGCCCTCGAACGCATCCCGGGTTTCCACCCGGATTCTGTCGCCGGGGCTGACGGTCAGCACCGGGTCGGAGTACGGGCCGATGGTGTAGTGATATTTGCCCTGCAGCGCTTCCGTAAGATCATGCAGATGGGGCTTCCGGGCCCATCCGACGCCGCGCTGCGCGACGATCGATTGCT
>DAICYU010000805.1 GCA_027311485.1 Acetobacteraceae bacterium | reverse complement strand
AGACCCGCGCCGACCATCCTCATCATGGATGAACTTCGCCGGGGCGGAGAGTTCGGAATAGCTCCAGATCGGCCAATCCCGGTCATAAAGATCCAGAGACGGCACGAAATCGGTCAGGTCGATATTGGCTTCCCAATAGGCATCCAGGGTGCCGACATCGCGCCAGTAAGCCTCCCGCTCGGCGCCGGACGTGACGCAGGACCGGGTGAAGCGGTGGGCGATGGCGGTGCCGTGCTGCACCAGGTAGGGGATGATGTCCTTGCCGAAATCCCGGTTGGACCCCGGCTCGGCCGCGTCGCGGCGCAACTGCTCGATCAGGAAGCGTGTGTTGAAGACGTAGATGCCCATGCTGGCCAGCGCCATATCCGGGCGGTCCGGCATCGCCGGGGGATCGGCGGGTTTCTCGATGAACGCAATGATTCGGTCGTTGGCATCGACATGCATGACCCCGAAGCCGGTCGCCTGCGGGCGCGGCACTTCGATGCAGCCGACCGTCACATCGGCGCCGCGATCGACGTGCTGTACCAGCATCTGGGCGTAGTCCATTTTATAGACGTGATCGCCCGCCAGGATGACGATGTATTCGGGGTTGTAGCCCTCGATAATGTCGATGTTCTGGTAAACCGCGTCCGCCGTGCCCGCATACCATGAATCGCCGGACCTTTGGGACGCGGGCAGGATGTCGAAGCCCTCGTTGCGCTCCGGCCGGAAGAAGTTCCAGCCGCGCTGCAGATGGCGGATCAGGCTGTGGGCCTTGTATTGCGTCGCCACCCCGATGCGGCGGATGCCGGAGTTCAGCGCGTTGGATAAGGCGAAGTCGATGATCCGGCTTTTGCCGCCAAAATAGACCGCCGGCTTCGCGCGAACGTCCGTCATCTCCAGAAGGCGCGATCCTCGCCCTCCAGCAAGGACGTAGGCCATCGCCTCACGGACGATCGGCGCGTGCAACCCGGGGCGCTGGACCATGGGACGTCTCCTGCGGGGTAGCCTTGTCTATCCCGATCATAGCGACGCTTACGCTATCGGACCAGAATGCCTCGGGCGAAACCGCTTCACGATGCCCGGTAGGTCGGCACGTTCCAGACCTCACGGGCGTATTCGCGGATCGACCGATCGGAGGAGAACCAACCGACATTGGCCGTGTTCAGAATGGCCGCCTGCCACCACGCCTCCGGACGCCGCCAAAGCTCGGCAATCCGGCGCTGGGTTGCGTAATATTCGTCGAAATCGGCACTGACCATGAAGTAGTCGTGGTGGCGGAGCTGGTCGATCAACCCGCGATAACGATCCGGTTCATCGGGGGAAAATACCCCGGCTTCGACGCTGGCAAGCACCTCGGCGAGCATCGGGGAGGCTGCGATCACATCACCGGCATCAAGGCCACGCTGCCGCCGCGCGGTGACCTGATCGGCGGTGAGGCCGAAAATAAACATGTTCTCATTACCGACATGCTCACGGATTTCGACGTTCGCGCCGTCCAGTGTGCCCACTGTCAGCGCGCCGTTCAGCGCGAACTTCATGTTGCCGGTGCCCGAGGCTTCCATGCCGGCGGTGGAAATCTGTTCGGAGACGTCGCTGGCGGGGATCAGGCGCTCGGCCAGGGTAAC
>DAICYU010000804.1 GCA_027311485.1 Acetobacteraceae bacterium | reverse complement strand
ACATCGACCGTGCCGCCGGACGTGATCGGCCATTGCCCATGCATCCGTGCATAATACGGCCAGAATGAGGAGCCAATCGCCCCGGTGAACCAGTACAGCGCGATATTCGCCAGCAAGCGGTCGCGGCTGATCACCGATTCCGGGTCGCCACCGCAATCCGTCCAGGTGCGGAATTTCTCGGCAATCCAGGCGGCCAGGCCGGCCGGCGAGTCGGTCAGGCCGTACGCCAGTGTCTGCGGCTTTGTACCCTGAATCCACTGGTAGCCGGTTTCCTCCTTCAGCCAGTTCCCCAGATCCTCAAAATACCGCCGCTCGGCGTCGGTCGGGTTGGGCGGCGGTGGCCGGTCGCGCTGAATGGTCAGCAGATTGATGTGGATGCCAATTAGGTTGTCGGCGTGCGCATGGCCTAGCCTGGACGCCGTGAACGCCCCGTAGTCACCGCCCTGCGCACCATAGCGCTGATAGCCCAACACGGCGGTCATCAGGTCGGCGAAGCAGGCGGCGATTGCCTCGATGCTGAACCGCTTCTGTCCGGGTGTGAACGACAGCCCGTACCCGGGCAGCGACGGTGCAATGACCGTGAACGCATCCGCGGGATCGCCGCCAAAGCGGGCCGGGTCGGTCAGGCGCGGGATGATGTCGAGAAACTCAAAAACCGAGCCCGGCCAGCCATGCATCAGCAGCAGGGGCATCGGCGAAGGCCCCTGCCCCTGCACGTGCAGGAAATGCACGTCGATGCCGTGCAGCGGCACTTTGAACTGAGGATACGCATTCAGCGCAGCCTCCTGCGCACGCCAGTCGAAACTGTCCTTCCAGTAGCTGACCAGGGTGCGCATGTAATCAAGGTCGGTGCCGTACGCCCAAGGCTCGTCCGGAGCCTGGTCCGGGAAGCGCGTCATGGCCAGTCGGGCACGCAGGTCGGCGATGGCCGTATCCGGAACGGCCAGCGTAAATCGGGTCGGTTGAGGCGCCATCGATGTTTCCTCCCATGGTCAGGGCAGCTTGCAGCCGGTGATGCACGGATCAAGCAGGCGCATCAACCCGGTTACCGCCAATGTTCACCACAGGCGCGCCGGTCGGTCGTGTGCGAGGGTGACCCTTGTCGACGTGGCGCGCGATTTAGGCGCGTGTCATCAGCACGATGTCGAACGTCACCGCCTGCGCGCCCGGTTCCTTGCCGGCAGCCGGCGTCGGGTCCTTGATCAGCAGGTCCTTGCGGGCCGCACTGTTCAGCCAGGTATCCGTCTCATTCCACTTCTCGCCCTTGAAGTACATCTGCGTCACCAGCCGTTCATTCCGGGTCGTGACGCAGAAGTGGATATGCGCCGGCCGCCAGCGGCCCGGAGCAGCGGGATAGGCAGCGGGACGAACCGTCTTGAAGGCATACCGCCCCTGCTCGTCCGTCCTGGTCACCGCGAAACCGTGGAACTTGTCGTCCAGCGGCGCGGCATTGTCATCATTCGGGTGGTCATAGCGGCCGGAGGCATTGGCCTGCCAGATTTCCACCGTGGCGCCGGCAAGCGGCGAGCCCTGGTCGGTCAGCACACGGCCTGATAGATACAGAATTGTTCCCCTGGCCTTGCCACCGCTCGTCAGGTCGCCACTTTCCGTCGGGGTATGC